>CALAHA010000042.1 GCA_937891565.1 uncultured Ilumatobacter sp.
TGATGTGCCAGCGACCAGCTCAAGTGGAATCTCGCCTGCAAGCTTGAGCGGCGTCTGCCCACCGAGCGACACGATCACCTTGTACGGCTGCTCGGCGTCGATGATATTCAGCACGTCTTCCTTGGTCAACGGCTCGAAGTACAGGCGGTCGGAGGTGTCGTAGTCGGTCGAGACCGTCTCCGGGTTGCAGTTGACCATGATGGTCTCGAAGCCTGCGTCACGCAGGGCAAAGGATGCGTGCACGCAGCAGTAGTCGAACTCGATGCCCTGGCCAATCCGGTTCGGGCCCGATCCGAGGATGATGACTTTCTTGCCATCAGAGGCGCGGACTTCAGTCTCGTCTTCGTAGGTGGAGTAGTGGTATGGCGTCTCGGCGTCGAACTCAGCAGCGCAGGTGTCAACCGTCTTGTATGTCGGCACGACGCCGGCGGCTTCGCGTGCAGTCCGGACGTCGGCCTCAGCAACATCCCATTGGTAGGACAGCTGAGCATCGGAGAAGCCGAGCTGCTTCGCACGCTTCCAGTTCCGGGCAGACATCGCCTCGAACCCGGTGTCCGCGAGGTGAGCGCGTTCTTCGGTGATCAGTGACATTTGGTCGAGGAACCACGGGTCGATTCCTGTTCGTTCGTTGATGACCTCGATCGAGATCCCACGACGCAGCGCTTCGCCGACGTGCAAGACGCGATCCGGTGTCGGGATCGCAGCCTGAACGAGAAGCGATTCGTCGTCAGCGAACTCGGCGATCAGGTGGTCTTCGCCAGCGTGGCAGCCAAGCCCGTCGTACCCGAGTTCGAGTGATCGAATCGCCTTCTGCAGACTCTCGGGGAAGGTGCGACCGATCGCCATCACTTCACCAACGGCCTGCATCTGTGTGCCGAGGATGCCAGACACACCGGGCAGCTTCTCGAAAGCCCAGCGTGGGATTTTGGTGACGACATAATCGATGACCGGCTCGAAACTCGCCGGTGTTGCCCGGGTGATGTCGTTCGGGATCTCGTCGAGGGTGTAGCCGACGGCGAGCTTGGCGGCGATCTTGGCGATCGGGAAGCCTGTTGCCTTCGAAGCCAGCGCTGACGAACGCGACACGCGTGGGTTCATCTCGATAACGATCTGTCGGCCGTCGACGGGGTTAACGGCGAACTGCACGTTCGAGCCACCCGTTTCGACGCCGACACGGCGGATGCAAGCAATGGCTGCATCGCGCATCTGCTGATACTCGACGTCGGTGAGTGTCTGAATTGGCGCCACGGTGATCGAGTCGCCGGTGTGTACGCCCATCGGGTCGAAATTCTCAATGCCGCAGATGATCACGCAGTTATCGGCGTGGTCGCGCATTACTTCGAGCTCGTATTCCTTCCAACCGACGATCGATTCCTCAACGAGAATCTCACTGATCGGGCTGGCTTCGATACCGGACGCTGCGAGCTTCTCGAACTCTTCGACCGAGTAGGCAATGCCGGTACCGCGTCCGCCAAGGATATAGGCGGGGCGGATCATGGTCGGGAGGCCAATCTCGGCCATTGCAACTCGGGCCTCGTCCATGTTGTGAGCGATCCGCGAGCGGCACGACTCGAGGCCGATTTCGGTCATCGCAATCTTGAACTTCCCGCGGTCTTCAGCGGTAGCGATCGCCTCAGCGTTCGCGCCGATCATCTCCGGCTTTCCCGGGACGCCGATCAGGCCACGCTCAAAGAGCTCCATGGCAATGTTCAAGCCGGTCTGGCCGCCGAGCGTCGGCAGCACCGCATCGGGCTGTTCCCGGTCGATGATTGCTG
>CALAHA010000043.1 GCA_937891565.1 uncultured Ilumatobacter sp.
TCTCGGTCTCTTGCGGATAGATGTTCACGCCGCCCGAGATGATCATGAAGGTCTTGCGATCGGTGAGGTACAGAAAGTTGTCCTCGTCGACGTATCCGACATCGTTGACCGTGGTCATCGTGCCGTCACCCGAGGTCGACTCGGCGGTCTTGTCGGGGTCGTTGTGGTACTGAAACTCGGTCCCCGATTTAAACCACAGCGTGCCCGGCACACCGGCTGGCATCTCGTTCATGTCGTCATCAGCAACGAACACTTCACCCAGCACAATCTTGCCGACCGTGCCCTTGTGCGCGAGCCACTCCTGCGAGTTGCAAGCGGAGAAGCCGAGCCCTTCGGTGGCGCCGTAGTACTCGTGGATGATCGGCCCCCACCACTCAATCATCTGCTCTTTGACCTGCACTGGACAGGGCGCTGCTGCGTGAACCGCGAACTCGAGCGACGAGAGGTCGGCCGCTTCCCGCTCGGCGACGGGAAGCTTGAGCATGCGGCTGAACATCGTCGGCACGAGCTGACTGTGCGTCACGCTGTACTGCTCAATGAGGCGGAGGTATTCGAGTGGGTCGAATCGCTCCATGATGATCGCCGTGCCGCCCTGGCGAATCGTGAGGTTGACCGCGGCCTGGGGTGCCGAGTGATACAGCGGAGCGGGCGACAGGTAGATCATGCCGTCGCGGTACTGCCAGAGGTTGGCAAGGAAGTCGAAGATCGGCAGGTTCTGTGACGGTGCCTGCTCGGGGAGCAGCCGAATGATTCCCTTCGGTTGCCCCGTGGTACCCGACGAGTAGAGCATCGACGTGCCAAGTAGTTCGTTGTCGATTGCCGTTGTCGGTTGATTGCCAATCGCGGTGGCGTAGTCCCGGATGCGCTCGTCGGAACCGGCCGGTGCACCACCGACCACGAGGATGAGGGACACGTTCTCGAAGCTCGGCATCGCTTGGACGATCAGCGGCAGCTTGGCAGCTGACGTGATGACCACTTGCGACTCGGAGTTGTTGACGATGTACGCCATCTCGTCGGCCGTGAGGTACGAGTTGATGCACGTGTAATACAGCCCCGACCGTTCACCTGCCGCGCACGATTCGAAGTACCTGTCGTTGTTCTCCATGAAGATCGAATAGTGATCGAGCGGTTGGAGCCCATGTTCAACGAGGAGGTGAGCCAGCTGATTGCTGCGCCACTCGAACTCGCGGTAGCTGACTGATTCACCGGTCGAGGCCATGATGAAGGCCGCCTGATCCGGATGCTCGATCGCATGTTGCGCTGCGTACATGTGCTGTCCCCCCAAAGAACTTGCTGTGATGAAGTACCTCCCTCTGACCGTATACGGTCGGGACTTCGGGGACGGATGTCAAGCGACGACGATGACGACGATGACGATGACGATGATGATGATGATGATGATGATCGGGGAACAACATGCAGGGTGAGCAAATGCCGGATCGCAAGATGAAGGTCACGGTGCTCGGCGCCGGTTCGTGGGGTACGACGGTCGCGTCGCTTGCCGCTCGCCACAACGATGCAACGCTGTGGGGCCGCGACGAAGGCCAGATGCGTGAGATCAACGACGAGCACAAGAACTCGAAGTATCTCCCCGACTACGACCTTCCCAAGAACCTCGAGGGCACCTCCGATCTCGAAGCCGCGGTGACCGGAGCCCACGTCCTCGTCGTCGGCGTTCCCTCTCATGCATTCCGCTCGACGCTCGAAGCTGCCAAGCCGTTTGTGCATCCGTGGATCCCGATCGTCAGCCTCACCAAGGGCCTCGAAGCCGAGTCGATGCTGCGCATGACCGAGGTGATCAAAGATGTGCTGCCAGGCCGACCTGTTGCCGCGCTGTCTGGCCCCAACCTCGCCAAAGAGATCATGGCGGGCCAGGCTGCAGCAACTGTCATTGCCACACACGACCGCGAAGTCGCTCAGGCGTTGCAGAGCGTTTTCCAGAGCGGACTGTTTCGCGTGTACACCAACCACGACGTCGTGGGTTGCGAGATGGGTGGCGCACTCAAAAACGTCATCGCCATCGCGGCGGGTATGGCCGAGGGTCTCAGCGTTGGCGACAACACTCGGTCAGCAGTGATTGCTCGCGGGCTGGCAGAACTGTCTCGCTTGGGCGAGGCAATGGGCGGCGAGGCAGCAACCTTCGCCGGCCTCGCGGGCCTCGGTGACCTCGTGGCTACCTGCGTGTCGAAGCAGAGCCGCAACCGTTACGTCGGCGAACAGCTCGGCCAGGGCCGTTCGCTGCAAGACATTCTCGACGAGATGAACATGGTTGCCGAGGGAGTCAAAACAGTCGGCAGTGTGATGCAGCTCGGCGAGCGATACGGCGTCGACCTTCCCATCTGTCGCGAGGTCCACCAAGTCATCACAGGCGAGATCACCGGCGACCAGGCCTACCGCGGCCTCTTCCGCCTCCAGCCGGGCCACGAAGCCGAACCCGGCTGAGCCTTCTCGAGCTGTCTGAGATCTGTCGTCGAGCTGTCGGAGGTGGCGGGTCAGTGCAGTCGGGGTGGCGGGGTGCAGGGTGCAGGGGATCCCAAGTTTTCATCGGCCGCGAACAGCGCTCGTCAACCCAGCCATGTGGTCTGCCAAATCGGGGGCACATCACCGAGTTCGCCAACCGGCGCACATCACAGCTTTCTTCGAGATTTCTTTGAGATTTCTGTGGCCCCACGCGTTCCGTAGAGCCACCTGGATGCGCGCTGGCGCAGTGCGCTGCGTACCGTGCGGTCGGCCCGCAAGTTGTGGTCGAAACGGCGGCAGTACATCTGGTCAGTGATGCCTCATGCCACCCTGACCGGCCATCACGGAGTCGGTCAGTTTCGGGAACGAAGGCCGAAGATGTGTTCGTTTCAGAGCGGTATAATCAGTCACATGTTCGGAGCGCGGATCGACGAGTTGGCTGATGCCGATATCGCTGATCTCGACGTGGTGTTGGCGGCTGCGAAACGCAAGCGTGACGAGGC
>CALAHA010000044.1 GCA_937891565.1 uncultured Ilumatobacter sp.
ACCGAGTAAACGAGTCGAGCGGGTCATTTGATTGTCCGCCTGATTGAGCGAACAGTTCGGCTGCGCGGACAGGAAGCTGCAGCACGAAAGCCTGAATGAGATCGTCGACCGAAGCGAAGTGTCGATATGCGGTCGCCGTCGACACGCCGGCCGCGGCTGCAACGTCGACGAGGCGCTCAGGGCGCGCTGAGTGCTCTTGCATCCAGGCCTGAACGGCATCGATCAACCGCTCCCGCGATCGCCTGCTGTCGGATCGTGCCGAGGCCGTGCGCCCGGCCAGGCCAGCGAGATCTGTGCTTTCATTGGACACATTCGTAGGCTACAGTGCGTTCCGAAACGAGAATCGGTTCTCATTTCGGACAATTGCTCCCTCACCGATTTACGAGGCCCCATGACCGACGCCCGCCAACATTCAACGACTTCCCCGCGCGTCGCAGCGTTCGACGCCTGGATCCGCAGCAGGTTCATCGATCTCAACACTGCGCTTGAAGACCTCTACACGCAGCAGAGCAATCGATCAAACGTCGAGGGCATAGGCGACGACCTCAAGATGAGCCTCCTCGATGAGGGCCGCGATCTGATCGTGCCGATTCTCGAAGAGGGCAACACCGATGAAGGATTCGATTTGGCCTTCGAACTGCTCGGCAACGTCGGCTACTACATGGCCGCGTGTCGCCGTCACGAGATCACCGAGCCGTCCCGTGAACGCACCTCCCCGCTCGTCGAAGCCTCGACCCTCGCACTCCACCTCGGCGCCACGCTCGGCACCGCCCCACGATTCGTCACGAGCCACATGGAGACCTACAACCGAGCGGTCGACGGCCGGTACCGCACCTTCACATGGCGCGACGCCGAGACAACCTTCCTCAACTACAACACCCGCTCCGCCTTCAAGTACATGCGTGCCGCCGATGCCCTCGGCCACATCCATCCAATGGGCGTGTCGCACCCCGCAGTGCACGACCTCCTCGTCATTGCAAAGGACGCGCTGACTGACGCCCTTGCCATGAACACCGAACTTGGCCAGGTGCTTGATGTCGACGAGTTCTTCTTCTGCGTCCGGCCGTACTACCGGCCCTACCGGGTTGGAAGTACCGAATACCGTGGCGCAAACGCCGGCGACTTTGCCGCCTTCAACCAGCTCGACATGCTGCTCGGACTCTGCAGCCCGACCGACTTGTCGTACAACCAGGTCGTCGCCGAAAAGTTCCCATACCTGACGCCGAGCGAACAGCAGCAACTCCGTGCGGCCTACCGGCACCCCAACCTGCTCGACACGTTTCTCGCCCAGCGAGCGTCGAGCGATCAACCATGGTTTCAGAAGCATGCCGCAGCGTTCCTCGATGTCTGCACGGCACACGGTGCTGCGGCAGCACAGCATCACGACGACCTCGTGGCCAACTTCATCCAACGTCCTGCCGAGGGCATCCCACCAGAGCATCTCGACGGCCTCACTGCGAGCGGCCCGCCGCTGGCGATCTTGATGCAGGCACTCGAAGGACTTCGCGATCGACGCCTCGCCGCCGACCGTGACGACATTCCAACACGCCACGCCGACATCGCTGCGCTCGGCGAACTCCTGGCGCCTCGATGACCGGGCCCGACCAGTTCGCCGAACTCTTTGCCGCCCGCGAGGGCACGTATCTGCTCAGCCATTCGGTTGGCCTGCCCGTGCGCGGCATGCGCGAGGCCGTGGGGGGCGCACTCGACGTCTGGGAACACGACACGGCTGCGGTGTGGCCACAGTGGCTCGGCATCATCGACGGGTTCCGTACATCGCTGGCGGATCTCCTCGGAGCCGACACATCATCAATCTGCCCGCAGAGCAACGTGTCGAGCGGCCTCACCAAGATCCTCGACGCACTCCGTAAAACGTTCAACGCCGATCGACCAGTCGTCTTGCTGACCGAGGACGCCTTCCCGTCGGTCGGCTACGTCTGTCAACACGCCGGATACGACGTGCGCTTCATCGGCGTTGACGAAGACGCTCTCGATCCTGCGACCTGGCAGCGGCACCTGACACACGTCGACATCGCCATCGTGACGCAGGTCCATTCGAACACCGGTGAACTTCTGCCCGTCGAGAAAATCGCCGAGGTCGCCCGAGCAGCAGGCGCACTATCGATTGTCGACACCGCCCAGTCGGTCGGCGTCATTGCGATCGACGTGTCGACGATGCAGGCCGACTTCATCGTCGGGTCGTGCGTCAAGTGGTTGAGCGGTGGCCCCGGCGCCGGATGGCTGTGGGCCCACCCCGACATGATTGATCGCTGCGAGCCAGATGATGTCGGCTGGTTCTCACACGACGACCCGTTCGAGTTCGACATCCACGAGTTCCGTTACGCCAGCGATGCACTCCGGTTCTGGGGCGGCACCCCAACGGTTCTGCCGTACGCCGCAGCCCGCCACTCAATTGATGTGCTCGCGAGGGTCGGGGTGATCGCAGTTCGCGAGCACAACCAACACCAGATCGACGCGCTGATCTCGGCACTCGGTCATCTCGTCGTCAGCCCGCACGATCCGCTCATTCGCAGCGGGACCTGCATCGTCACCGGGAGCGACGACGACGTCACCCGGCTCGCCAATGCTGGCATTTTCGTCGATGCCCGACGCGGCGGATTGCGGCTTTCACCACACCTCCATACGACGTCCGACGACCTCGAGCACACCATCGCAGAGCTGAGATCTCGCCCCGCCTGACAGAAATCGGGCGATCGTTCCAGCAAACTTCGCTGATCGATTTTCGGGGCAATACAGTCGGGGCCATGACGTTGTCTGATCGCATCCTGATGGGCCCTGGCCCATGCAATCCGTATCCCGAGGCCGTTCAGGCGCTCGGTAAGCCGATGCTCGGACACCTTGACCCCGAGTTCATTGCCCTGCTCGATGAAACCAATCAGCGCCTCCGCACGGTTTTTGGCACGTCGAACGCGCTCACCTTCCCGGTCTCGGGCACCGGTTCGGCTGGCATGGAAGCAGCGTTCGTCAATTTCGTCGGGCCTGGTGACACGGTCGTTGTCGGCGTGAACGGCGTGTTCGGCGGACGTATGGTCGATGTCGTCGGCCGAACCGGCGCCGAGGCAATCGCGGTCGATCACGACTGGGGCCAGCCGATCGACATTGACCGCATGGTTGCAGCGCACCCGAACCCGGCGATGTTCGCAATGGTTCACGCCGAGACCTCCACCGGGGTGCAGAGCGATATTGCAGCGATGGGTGCAAGAAAAGGCGACGCACTACTGCTCGCCGACTGCGTCACGTCGCTCGGCGGCGTCGACTTGCGCGTCGACGAATGGGGTGTCGACATCGCCTACAGCGGCACCCAAAAGTGCCTTGGGGTAGCACCTGGCCTGGCGCCCCTC
>CALAHA010000045.1 GCA_937891565.1 uncultured Ilumatobacter sp.
GACATGGAGGAGTTGCGCAGCCAGGCCTAGCGAAAGCCGGCGCCGCTGACCTTCTCGATCGCCAACACGGTGGTTTCGGGGATCGCCTCAAGCCGCTCACGAGGGATTGGCTTGCCCGACACGACCGAGTAGCCGTACGTGCCAACTTCGATACGGGCCAACGCCTCGTCGATGTCGCTAATGGTCTGGCGGGCCTGGCCCGACAGCAGCCGATCAAGATCGCGCTGGACGACCATGGTGTCGCCTTCGCCACCTTCGTCGTCGAACTGAACATCGCCCATTTCGCCGTTTTCGATCAGCGAGATCGCTTCTTCTTCGAGGCGGGTTGCGCGCAGCAGTTCACCGGCGCGCCGTGCGAGCAATTCGTCCTTTTGCGCTTTGAGGAACTTGACATCAAAGTCCTTCGTGTACGCAATGCCATCTTTGCTCGTCCCTCGTGGCTTCGGCACCTCGACGACTTCTGGGACATCGTTCGAGAGCAGCGACGGGAACGGCGACTTCTTCTCTTTAATCTTCGGAGCGAGTTTCGGGGGCACAGCCTATATCGGCCGCGGGATCGCCGGGTCAACAGCTTTCTTTGCCGCCGATTTCTTTGCCGCCGATTTCTTCGATGCCGATTTCCTCGATGCGGTCGATTTCACTACTGCCTTTTTCGATGCGATCGTTTTCACTGCTGCCTTCTTTGCCACCGTCTTCTTTGCAGCCGTCTTCTTTGCCACCGTCTTCTTTGCCACCGTCTTCTTTGCCACCGTCTTCTTTGCCACCGCCTTCTTTGCCACCGCCTTCTTGGCCACCGCCTTCTTGGCCACGGCCTTCTTGGCCACCGCCTTCTTTGCCACCGCCTTCTTGGCAGCCGTCTTCTTGGCAGCCGTCTTCTTGGCAGCCGTCTGTGAAACAGTGGTCTTTCGCACTGCCTTTTTCGCTGCTGCCTGCTTGGTGACAGGGCTCTTCGCAACCGCCTTTTTCGCTGCCATCTTTTGAGCAACAGACTTCTTGGCGGGATTCGACGTTTTCGGTGCGGCCATGAGCGCTCCTTGTGGCGTTATTGAGGGCGGGACTATACCTGGTCAGGTGCGCGATTGCGACGGCCATCCCGACGTCACAAGTTCACGAACTTTTAGCGTTCAGATGCACGTGTCACCGTGATCGAAGGATCACTCTTTTCGTCGACACTCAGGTTCGTCGTGACCGATGTGGACAGCGTCTCACCGCTGATCAGGGTTTCGTGTTCTGATACGGCGTCGAGCCACATCTGCGGTGCGACAATTGTGAGATCAATCCTGTCTGACACCTTGAAATCTGCGTCGCGACGGGCCTGCTGCACCAGGCGCACCAGGTCACGGGCCCGGCCTTCAATTTCGAGTTCGTCGGTCACCTCGATGTCGAGGGCGATTACTCCTGTCGACTTGCTGAGCCCCATGCTCGCCTGTCCTTCACCGAGATCATCACTCGCCACGAGGGCCAGGGTGTACTCCCCCTCCATCAACTCAACGCCGCCGACGACCACGTGAAGACCATTTGGCCCGTCCGTGCTCGACCAGTCACCCGATTTGTGCGCCTTGATGACGTTCTGGACATTTTTCCCAAGCCGCGGTCCGAGCGCCTTGGGGACAAGTTGCAACTGCTCGGTAGCAACGGATGCGACATCGTCGGTCAACACGACGTTGCGCACATTGACCTCATCAGAGATCAGCGCGGTGAAGTCAGCGAGTCGAGCCGCGTCAGGAGTCGCCACGGTCAAAGAGTTGAGCGGGAGACGGACGCGCCGCTTGTTTGCCTTGCGGACCGACAGCGTGGCCGAACAAACGTCACGGACTAGATCCATCGACGCAACCAGGTCGTCATTGGCCGGGAGTTCGTCGGCAGACGGCCAGTCGTGCAGGTGAACCGAACGAGCCGCATTGCCTGCTTCCGCGCTCATGCCTTCATGGATGGCCTCAGAGATAAACGGCAACAGCGGAGCCGTCACCCGGACGAGGATCGACAACACCGTGTGCATTGTGTCAATGGCGTCGTGGTTGCCCTCCCAGAAACGGCTCCGGCTACGCCGCACGTACCAATTGGTCAGAACGTCGAGATAGTCCCGGACGTGGTGGCAGGCAGCGAACAGATCGTAGGCGTCAAGCGACGCCGTGGTGTCAAGGACCAGGTCACGCGTCTTGGCCAGCACGTACTGGTCGAGCACGTTGGTCGAGTCGGTCCTGAATTGACCCTGGTAGCCAGCGGCGTTGGCATACAAGGTCAGGAAGTACCAGGAATTCCAGAGCGGCAGAAGCACGTGCCGCACCGTTTCGCGCATCCCATTCTCGGTGACCATGCCATCGCCGCCGCGCAAGATTGCCGAGCTGAGCAAGTGCCAGCGCATGGCGTCGGCCCCGTGTGTATCGAACATCTCCCGGGGATCGGGATAGTTGTTCAGCGACTTCGACATTTTTGCTCCGTCGTCGCCGAGCACGATGCCGTGGCTGACACAGTTTGAAAATGCGGGCCGGTCAAAAAGCGCCGTTGCCAGCACGTGCAGTGTGTAGAACCAACCCCGGGTCTGGCCGATGTACTCGACAATGAAGTCGCCTGGATAGTGGTTTTCGAACCAGTCCTGGTTCTCGAAGGGGTAATGCACTTGAGCGAATGGCATCGACCCCGACTCGAACCAGCAATCGAGGACCTCAGGCACCCGGCGCATCATCGACTTTCCAGACGGGTCGTCCGGGTTCGGGCGTACGAGGTCGTCGACTTCGGGTCGGTGGAGGTCGGTCACGGTCCCTCCCCCAAGACAATCAGCAAAGTCAGCTTCGAGTTGGGCAAGGGACCCGTAGACGTCGAGTCGTGGGAAATCTGGGTTGTCGGATTTCCACACCGGGATCGGCGAACCCCAGAATCGGTTTCGGCTGATCGCCCAATCACGGGCGTTCGCAATCCACTTGCCGAAACTGCCTTCTTTGATGTGCGCTGGCTGCCAGGTGATGTCCTTGTTCAGTTCAACCATGCGATCACGGATCGCCGTGACCTCAACAAACCACGACGAGATAGCCCGATAGACCAGCGGCTCGGCGCAGCGCCAGCAGTGCGGATATGAGTGGTCGTACGTGGCGTGGCGCACAAGAACACCGCCGTCGACCAATGATCCGCGTGCCTTCAGGTCAACGATGATCTGCTTATTGGCGTCGAATACATGCGTGCCGACGTAGTCGGTGATCTCGGCGGTGTAGCAGCCGTGCTCGTCCATGGGACACAGCGTGGGAATGTCTGCCTCGATGCAGGCGATCTGGTCGTCTTCGCCAAAGCCGGGCGCCATGTGCACGATGCCGGTGCCGTCTTCGGTCGAAACGAAGTCGGCACCCAGTACCTGCCAGGCGTTCTGGGTGCCGTGCAGTTCAGTATCGGTGAAATAGTCGAAGAGCGGCGTGTAGCGGCGACCGATGAGATCGGTGCCTTTGAGCGTCCCGACACGCTCGGCCGCACCAAATTCTGCCTCGTGGTTGCCGACCAGGGCGTCGGCGATGATGTATCGCTGGCCGTCCTGTTCGAGCACTACATAGTCAATGTCGGGGCCAACCGCAAGCGCCAGGTTCGACGGCAACGTCCACGGCGTGGTGGTCCACGCGACCATCTTCTCACCGCTGTCGAGCGTGAAGGCGACGGTGACAGAGGGGTCCTGACGGTCCTTGTACGTGTCGTCCATGCGGGTTTCGGTGTTAGACAGCGGCGTCTCGCAGCGCCAGCAGTAGGCCAACACTCGAAAGCCCTCGTAAATCAGGCCCTTGTCGTGCAGCGTCTTGAACGCCCACATGACGCTCTCCATGTACGAGAGGTCGAGAGTCTTGTAGTCGTTTTCGAAGTCAACCCAGCGTGCCTGGCGACCAACATAACTGCGCCACTGATCGGTGTACTGCAGGACACTCGAGCGACACGCCTCGTTAAACTTGTCAATGCCGAACGCAGCGATTTCAGGGTGCCCAGAGATGCCGAGTTCTTGTTCGGCCTTGACCTCGGCGGGCAGGCCGTGACAGTCCCAGCCGAAGCGTCGTTCGACACGTTTGCCGCGCATCGTCTGGTATCGCGGGATGGCGTCTTTGACGTACCCCGTCAGGAGATGGCCGTAGTGCGGCGTCCCGTTTGCGAAGGGTGGGCCATCGTAGAAGACGAACTCGTTGTCACCGCTCGTTCCAGCATCACGCTGATCGATTGAAGCCTGGAACGTGTTGTCGGCATCCCAGCCTTGAAGAATCTTCTCCTCAAGCTGCGGGAAGTTCGGTTGGGGGTCGACTTCTGGGTAGGACACCCCGAGACTCTATCGACCTGTTCCGCCCTGGCAGCCGCCCGTTTCGGCGCCGCCTGATGGCTCAGTCGTTGTCGGGGTCGAAGCCGAGCTTCATGGGCGGGCCAGAACCTGCGTCGCCCTCGTCGTCTGGCAACCAGAGATCGTCGTTCTCCGTCGGATCGTCAAGCGCCATCGCTGAAGTATCAGGCGCAACCGTTGGGTCATCGGTCGCATTCGCCTGTAACTCCGAAGCCGTCGCTGCGGCCGAGTCGTGGTCAGCGATTGCAGCGCCTGCAGCCACTGCTGGTCCTGCGTCGACGATGCCTTCGGTCGCTGCCGATAGCAGAGGACGGCGCGCCTCGCCGAGGCCGCTGGGGACCCGCTCAGTGAGCTCCATAATTTCATTCGCAGCATCGCGGAGGCGGCTGCGCTGAGCGACAAGGAACTGTTCCATGTGATCGACGTCAGACTCCAGGAAGTCACGGCGCGCCATGAGCGAGTTGACCTCGCCAGCAAGTTCGATCTTTTCGCGCTCACCAGCCTTGCGAGCTTCGGCTCGAGCCTCTATCAGCAACGCCTGCGCAGCAGCACGACTGGACTCGACGGCGCCAGCAACTTCGGCTTCGGCTTCGTCGCGAACGCGCTGTGCCTCGACGTGAGCCTCGGCAACGGCGGTGTCAGCAGTGCGCTGTGCGAGCAGCAAGGTGCGGCTGATCATCTCGGACTGGTCAACAGTGACGTCGATCGATAGTTCCGAGTGACTCGAGGCGCTGGCGTCGGACTGCGACGCAGCATCGCTGGAGAGCTCTTGCAGGCGGGCCACAGCGGCACGCGCCCGCGCCTCCATTGCGGTCGACTGATTTTGCGCCCGTTCGAGTTCGTCAGCGACTTCAGCGAGAAACGACTGCACCTGTTTGGGGTCGAGCCCACGTTTGGCAGTTGCGAACTGCGCGGTTCTGACGCGATGCGGATTCATGTCCATGAAACGTCT
>CALAHA010000046.1 GCA_937891565.1 uncultured Ilumatobacter sp.
CGACCCGGACACGCCCGGCGCGACCAGGCCGGCGACCACGACGATCCCGCCAGATCCAACGAGCGGATACGGCGTTGGGTTGATGATCTTCGATGCCGAAGACGACATTTCGCTCAGCTTTGGCCACACCGGCACGCTCGAGAGCACACACGCAATGTTCGCTCGTAGCCCCGATGGGCTGACCTGGGCTGTGGCCGTCCCGCAGCCGCTTGAGTAAGGCTGAGGCAGTGCAGCGAACGACGAGTGGCCGAGTCGGCGTGGTGCTGCTCGTCATTGCACTGGTGGCCTGTACCGACACCGATCCGACGAGCCGACCATCGCCCGGATTCATGCCCTCCACGGTCCAGCCGGTCGCCGCCGATCCCGACACCAGTCCCGACACCGCTGACCGGTCTGTGATCGACCTCGTTGAAGAGGCTGCGCCGCCGGTCACCGAACCGGCCGACACGGAGGTGCCCGGTGCGGACACGGAGGTGCTCGCTGCGGACACGGCCGATGACAGCGCCACGACAGGCCTCGATGAGGCGGGTCTGAGCACCGACGATCCGACTTTTGAGGTCGAGCCACTCCGCCCGTTCGTCTTGGAAGCGGCCGAGGCCGCGCCGGCAGCACCAGCCCTCGACGATTCGGGAAGCGCAGCTCCGACCGGATGGGCGGCGTTCGACCGCTCACTACAAGACGCTCTGCTGCGCAACGGCAACACCGCTGCATCGGTCGCGGTCGCGATCGGTGGCGAGGTCGTGCACGAGGACGCCTTCGGCCTGCGGGCACCGTTCATCAGCGACGACGAGGCCGCGCCCGGCGATCGCTTCCGAATTGCGAGCATCTCGAAGATGATCACCGCAATCACGCTGCTCCAGCTCGTTGAGGACGGCGTCGTCGGCCTGGATGACGAGGTGGGCCAACTGGTTGCTGACCAGCTCCAGGTGACGCCGTCGGCGGGCGCTCGTCGGCTGACCGCCCGCCGGTTACTCAACCACACCTCAGGTTTTGGAAAGTACGACACACAGTTCTTCCGCAAGGGCGCTGACAGCTGCGAAGACGCTGCCCGCCTCGGCATCAGGCAGGGCGCCGGCTCCGGTGGATACAGATACAGCAACATGAACTTCTGTGTCGCTGGGATACTGATCGAAGCAATCACCGCGAAGAGCTACGTGGAGGCTGTCTACGAGCAGCTCCTCACGCCGCTCGGGTTGTCCGGGCTCCGGCTGGCCAATACGTACGACCCAGGCCCGGGCGAAGTGCTGCACCCGTCGACCGCTGACCGGAACTACATGGAAACGCTCGGCGGCGCCGGAAGCTGGATTGCTTCACCGACCGACCTCGTCACCATCTTGAACTCACTCGACTACTCGACTTCCGGTTTCAAGCCACTCGAGCCCGACACGGTCGCACTGATGGAGACTCCTGTCGGCGGCGTAGCGGGCCAGCGGGGCTACGGCCTCGGGCTGATTTCCTACGGCGAGGGTCGCTACGGCCACACGGGCACGATCGAGAACACCCACGCCATGGTCTTGAACCGCAGCGACGGCGTCATCTGGTCAATTACCGTGTCGGGTCCGTACCCCGACGACACGCCGCGCCTTGAAGCATTCATCAACCGAGCGTTCGAGGCTGGCGGGTTCGTCTCGGGTCAGTAGATCACGCCCGCGGCTCGAAGGGCCGAGGCATCGAGCCCGAGTTCGGTGACGATCTCGTCCGAGTGCTGGCCGAACGTTGGTGCATGATCGCCGATGTGTTGTGGAGTCGCCGACATGCGAGCTGCCGGGCGGGGTTCACGGACCATGCCCGCAACCGGGTGCTCCCGTTCGACAAACACCCTGTTGTTGATGACCTGTGGATCGTCGTGCACTTCGCTCAACGGTGTGATCTTGGTGCCGGGCACATCGTGCTCGACAACGCCTTTCATGAACTGTTCGACCGTGGTGCTTTGCGCAGCTTCGCGAAGTACGGCACTGAGTTCCTTGCGGTGTAGAGAGCGCGAGGCAAGGCCGACGAACCGGGGGTCTTCGGCAATGTCAGGCCGCCCATACGTGGCACAGAGCCCGGCGAACTCGGACTCGCTCACCGCACTGGCTGCGGCGTAGCCGTCGGCGAGTGGAATAGCGGTGTAGCTGGATGCAAGCGTCGGGGATCGGTCGACGTCTTCGTCGGTGAGCGCGACATCCATTGCGGAGTCGGGCCAGAGGAAGGCAATGGCGGTGTCGAGCATCGACAACACGATGTGTTGGCCTGCGGCCTTGCCCATTGCGCGGGCAAAAAGTGCTGCGGTGATTGCTTGGCAAGCGGTGTAAGCGGTGGTCTTGTCGCACACGAGCGTTCGGAACAACTCGGGTGCGCCCTTGGTCGGGTTTGTTTGCACATCAGCCAGTCCCGACGCGGCTTGGATGACGTTGTCGTAGGCGCGACGGCCACTCATTGGGCCGTCCGGGCCGAACCCCGAGATTGACGTGTAGATCAGATTTGGGTTGAGTTCGTGCATGGCGTCCCACCCAAGGCCGATGCGATCCATCGCCCCTGGACGGAAGTTCTGGATCAGCACATCGGCGTCGGCGATCAGGGTGCGCATTACATCGAGGCCGGCCGGCTGTTTGACGTCGATGACAAGAGACCGCTTGCCGCGATTGTTATTGATGAAGATCCCGGTCATCCCGTTCTTCGACGTACCCAAATGACGCATCATGTCGCCCAACCCCGGTGCTTCGACCTTGACAACGGAGGCGCCCTGGTCGCCGAGCATCATCGCGGCGAGTGGACCGGCGATCATCACCGACATGTCGACCACTTTGATGCCGGCAAGTGGACCGGCGGGTTGATCTGTGAGTGGACCGGTGAGTGGACCTGCGGGTTGATCGTTCATGGGTCAGATGGTGGCAGGTGGTTGATGGCAATATGGCGTCGTGGCGCGCCCTGACATTCCCATCACGGTCATTGGCGGATACCTCGGTGCGGGAAAAACCACATTGCTCAACCGCCTACTGCGCGAGCCCGACGGCCGTCGGTTGGGGGTGATTGTCAATGACTTCGGGTCGATAGGTATTGACGCCGAACTACTCGCCGCCGCGAGCGACTCCGGTGTGATCAATTTGCCCAACGGTTGTGTGTGCTGTTCGTTAGGGAACGATCTCATGCAGTCACTCGGTTTGCTTCGTGATGTCGAGTTCCCGCCGGACCAGATCGTCATTGAAACGAGTGGCATTGCCGATCCATTGGCTGCGGCAGCGTGGGGCACATCGGTGGGGTTTGCGCCGGGAGGAGTGGTCGTACTCGCTGCGGCCGACTCGATCGGGCGGCAGGTCAAGGACCGCTACGTCAGCGCAGAGGTACGTCGCCAGCTCGCGGGCGCCGATCTCATCATTTCAACCAAGCTCGACCTCTGTACACCGGAGCAATTACAGCAGGCGCTCGACGTGCTCGATGAACACGCTCCTGGCGTCCCCATCGTCGATGGTCTAGCTCCAATCGACCTGGTTCTCGGGCTGCGGCTGGGGTCTGGCGCTGGGCCCACAGCGGCAAACCCATCGGCAGAGCACGGGCAAGCGAGATACTCGCGCTGGTCGTGGTCAGGCACGACCGTCGCAGCGGGACGAGTCGTCGGCCTCGCGGATGCGATGCGCGACATGCTGCGGCTCAAGGCTGTGCTTGACGTCGAAGGCCACCACCTTGAGGTGCATGTGGTGGGCGGCCGCATGAGCGTGCACGAAGTGCGTGGGCTCCGGGCCGGAAGTCGCGCTGAAGCAATCCTCCTGCCCGATGACGCCGACGGTGAGGCACTGCTTGTTCGGCTGAGCGCGGCATTCGACGCGCTCCAGTCGTAACGCTCCTGAACGTCAGACGCCGGGGTGGGCTGCCTCGTTGGGCTGTCCGCCGACGATGGTTCCCCACACACCGATGTCTTTGATTCCCATCGGGTCGATGGTGAGCGGGTTCTCTTCAAGCACAGTGAAGTCGGCTGCTTTGCCGCACTCGACGCTGCCGAACTCATCGTCGGCGTGGAGCTGATACGCAGCACCGGTGGTGACCGAGCGCAGCGCCGACTCGGCCGAGATGCGTTCGTTCTCGCCGAGTACTCGGCCTGATGGCGTCATGCGGTTGACCGCACACCACATCGTGTGGAGGTGTCCAAGCGGTGTGACGGCCGCGTCGGAATGGATCGAGAATGAAACGCCCAGTCGCTCGGCGGTGGCGCACGCTTCCATACGACGGGCTCGCTCGGGCCCGACGGTGATGTCGTGGTGCTGGTCGCCCCAGTACCAAATGTGGTTCGTGAAGATGTTGGCGCACATGCCGAGCTTGGCCATGCGGCGGTACTGGGCTGGCGACGTCAGTTGGCTGTGCTGCACCGTGTACCGGTGATCGAGCCATGCCGACTCCAACAGCAGTTGTTCAACGACATCGATCCACAGGTCGATTGTCATGTCGCCGTTGCAGTGCACGTGGGTGTTGATGCGCCGCTCGTGGAACGGCCGGACCATGTCGATCAACTGCTCCGGCGGAACCATCCACACACCGTGGTCGGCGGGGGCCTGGCCGCCTGGGCTGAAATAGCCGGGCCACTTCATCTTTGCGGTGAAACCCTGAATCGATCCGTCGAGCACGATCTTTAAGCCAGCAGTGCGCAGGCGATCGGTGTCTTCGAGTTCGAACTGCTGCACGAGATCAGCTGCGGCTGCCCAGTCGTTCGAACCCGGCATCATGCCAATCAGGTGTCGCTGATGAATGCGTGCAGGGAAGTCGTCGGTGACGACCTGGTGCCACAGCTCTTGGCCCTGGGGTCGGGTGACGCCACTGGCGCCGAGGTCGACGACCGACGTGATGCCGACGTTCGCGCACATCTGGCCGAGAGTGCGGATTGCCTCGGGGTCGCCCATCAGTCGCATGATCAGGTGAATCGCCGATGTGGCGAGCGCGATGGCTGGCATTTCTTGCAGCTCACCGTTTGGCTCACCGCTGGCGTCGCGAGCCACACCGACGGTTGTCGAATCGCGGGTGATCTCGTTTTGGTCGAGCATCGCGCTGTTGACCGTGGCGAGGTGGGCGCTCGCGTGGAACACAAAGATGGGCCGCTCCAGCGATGCCCGGTCGAGGTGATGGCGGGTCAGACGTTCTTCGCCGGTGAAGTAGATCGGGTCGAAACCCCAGACGACGATTGGTTCGTGTGAGCCCTGGGTTTCCTCGTCGAGTTGGCGGAGCAGCTCGAAGAGTTTGTCGTAGGTCTGGATGCCTTCGGCCATGCTGCCGTCGGGGCGATGCCGCGGGAACCAGCCGGCGTAGGGGAGCAGCCCGAAGGAACCTTCGAACACGTGGCCGTGGGCCTCGATCATGCCGGGCGTGAGGACGTGGTCGGCGAAGCGGGAGTCGATGGTGTGCGGCCCCCAGCTCGTGCATTCGTCGAGCGAACCAGCGGCGAGGATCTTGCCCTCGCGGACCGCGACTGCTTCGACGACCGGCTGACTGGGGTCCATCGTGATGATCGACCGGGCCGGGATGACAGTGATTTCGCTCACGAGAGTTCCGCCACGACATCGTGAGCGATCAAGTCGAGGTGATCAAGGTCGGCGAGATCCATCACCTGCAGATACAAGCGTTCGGCGCCAGCTTCGCTCCACGATCGCATTCGCTCGGCGACTTCGGCTGGGGTGCCGCACAGCCCGTTCTTGCGCAGTTCGTCAGGCTCTCGGCCAAGTGCTGCTGCGCGTCGTTTGACTTCGGCCTCATTGGCGCCGACACACACGATCAACGCGGCGGAGTAAACGAGCTCGTCAGGATTTCGGTTGATTGCCTCGCACGCGGCTCGAACGCGACCGGTCTGCTTCACGAAGAACTCGCGGTTGACGAACGGCGTATTGAACTCGCTTGCGTATTTCGCGGCCAGAGCTGGCGTGCGCTTCGGCCCGCCGCCGCCGATGACGATGGGTGGTGCCGACTGGGTCGGCTTGGGAAGTGCTGGCGAATCGGTGATCGGGTAGTGGCCGCCCGGCTTCGAGTAGGTCTCGCCAACTGGCGTTGCCCACATGCCGGTAATCATCTCAAGCTGCTCTTCGAGGCGGTCGAATCGTTCGCCGAGTTCGGGGAACGGGATGCCATAGGCCTCGTGCTCGGCGGCGAACCAGCCGGCGCCCAGCCCGAGGTCGACGCGGCCGCGTGACATCTGGTCGACCTGCGCCACGCTGATGGCCAGCGGTCCG
>CALAHA010000047.1 GCA_937891565.1 uncultured Ilumatobacter sp.
GGTTGCTCAGGCAATGCGACCAGCCGGCCCACCGGTACTCTCAGTCGCGATGACTGCTGAGCACACCGCCATGTCTCCCACCGGTACACCCGGCTCAATTCTTGGTACCCGCGTCACACGTACCGAAGATCCGGGGCTGCTGACCGGCGCTGCGATCTACCTCGACGACCTCCACATCGAAGGCTCACTGCACGCAGTATTCGTCAGGTCCGATGTCGCGCACGGCGCGATCAACTCCATCGAGACCGACGAGGCAGCGTCGATGCCCGGCGTGGTCGCAGTGCTGACGTTTGCCGACCTCGGCGTTCCTGCCCATCACGGTTTCGCGCCCGTCCACGACGACTTCAAGCGGCCACCACTCGCCGATGGTGTCGTCCGGTTCGTCGGTGAACCGATTGCCATCGTGCTCGCCGAGACGCTCGAAACAGGCACCGACGCTGCGCAGATGGTTTGGGCCGACATCGAGCCGCTCACGCCAATCATCGACATGGAAGCTGCACTCGAGGCCGATGCCCTCCCGATCTTCCCCGCCCACGGTGACAACCAAGCCGTACGGACCGTTGGCAAAGAGCGATCCGACCCGACGACCGCAGAGCGTCTCGTCCGAGGCCGCTACATCAATCAGCGCATCGCTGTCGTTCCGATCGAACCCGATCGTGCCGCTGCCGAAATCGACGAGCACGGCCGAGTCAAGTTGTGGGCATCGACGCAGATGCCGCACCTCTTGCACCGGCAGTTAGCCGGAGCGCTCGGTCTCGAAGAATCCGACGTGCACGTGGTGACGCCACAGGTCGGCGGTGGCTTCGGCGGCAAAGCCGGGCTGATGTCCGAGCAGGTCGCAATCTGTGCGCTGGCACGCCAGTTCCAACGGCCAATCACCTGGGTACCACCGCGTAGTGACGACATGAAGTCACTCCTGCATAGCCGCGGGCAAGTGCAGTACGCCGAGCTGGGTTGCACCGAAGACGGCCGATTCACCAGCCTGCGCGTTCGCCTGGTCAACGACTGTGGCGCCTACCCGAACATCGGCGCGATGCTGCCGGGCCTGACCCGCAACATGGCGCAAGGCACCTACGCAATCCCCGAACTCGAGTTCGACATCGCAGTTGCCATCACGAACACCACACCAATGGGCGCGTACCGCGGTGCTGGCCGGCCAGAAGCCACCGCACTCCTCGAACGGCTCGTCGATCAAGCGGCCCTCGAACTCGGCATCGATCCAATCGAGATTCGTCGCCGCAACTTTCTGGCCGACGATGTCTTCCCATTCCAAACAATCACCGGGCCGGTGTACGACACCGGCCAATACGCGATGGCACTCGACAAAGCTGCCGAAGTTGCCGGCTACGAGGCGCTGCGTGCCGAACAGGCCACGCGCCGCGAACAGGGCAGCAAAAAGCTTCTGGGGATCGGCGTCGCGTCGTATGTCGAGGTCACGGCGGGCCGCGGCGGTACCGAATTCGGTGCGGTCGAAGTACACGACGACGGCACGGCCACCATGTACGCCGGCACGCTCTCTCACGGGCAGGGCCACCAAACGGCGTACGCGATGCTTGTCTCTGACCAGACCGGCATTCCTGTCGACAAGATCACGCTCGTTGACGGCGACACCGATCGGGTTCGCACGGGTGGCGGCACCGGCGGCTCCCGATCGCTGCAACTCGGTGGCTCGGCGGTCCACGGCGCCACCGAGGTGATGGTCTCCAAAGCAAAGGAGCTCGCAGCAAAACTGCTCGAAGCCGATGCTGCCGACATCGTGGTCGACACTGGGTCAGGAACCATTGGTGTGGCTGGCGTTCCCGCACAAGCCCTCTCGTGGGGCGAGCTGGCGCAGCGCGCTGCGGCTATCGGCGAGCACGTCGACGGCGAGTTCGACTTCGTTCAGAAGGGCGGCACGTTCCCATTCGGCACACACATCGCCGTCGTCGAAGTTGATGCCGAAACCGGCAAGGTCGAGCTCCTCCGCCACATCGCAGTCGACGACTGCGGAACCGTCCTCAACCCACTCATCGTCGAAGGCCAGCAGCACGGCGGGATCGCGGCAGGTGTCGGCCAAGCGCTGTACGAAGAGGTGCGGTTCGACGAGGACGGCAACCCGGTCACATCGAACCTCGCCGACTACGCGATCCCGTCAGCGGCCGAACTGCCCTCGTTCGAAGTCGTCTCGACCGAGACACCGACACCGATGAACCCGCTCGGCGCCAAAGGCATCGGCGAGGCGGCAACCATCGGTTCAACTCCGGCCGTACAGAACGCCGTCATCGATGCGCTCGCTCACCTCGGCGTCCGCCACATTGATTTGCCGTGCACACCCGAGCGGGTCTGGCAAACAATGCAGCAGGCCGCTGCCGGCACACTGCCCGACCCTTGGAGCGAACCCCCCGAGATTTTTGCTCGCAACCGCGCCGAGGTCGACGAGCCGCAAGATACCGCCGACGCACCAGTCATCTGACGCCAGGCACGCCCACTCTCAGGAGCGACGAGGCCGTCCTCGAAGTTGTTCGAGAGATCGGTGCGGCCTTCCCTGAGACAAGCAAACGCCTGAGCCAGGGTTACTGACGTTCTTCATTCGCGGCAAGAAGGCGTTCGCCAACTTCCACGCAGATCATCACGGTGACGGTTGAACGGCGATCTGGTTCGGTGCCCCGCCCGGCGTGCAAGAGCAGTTGGTCGGCGAGAGGCTTAGCCGGCGCAGTCGACGCAATGCACGTCGGCGGGCGATGTTCCACCAAACAGTTCGGTCAGCCAGTCGATCAGACGCGCTCCCTCAACTTCAAGTTCGTAGACCTCTGCGCTCCGCATGATCGTGTGCGTCGAGCCGGGTGCCACGTAGGCGGAAATTTCGATTCCTGACGTCTCGCCCAGCGCCTCCGTGGCATCGATCAGCGTGACCAACTCGTCGGCTTGAACTCCGGCGAGGCTGCCGAAGAATGCCTGCGTTTGGTCGAATGCATAGTCGAAGCGGGCATAGCGAACCTCCGGGGCATGCGTACCGGCGAGGACGTACAGGCCGGGGATGCTGAACTCCTCGGCGGTCAGGCCTTCAGCGACTGGCCAGGCTGGCTGGTTGTTCATCGTGCCCCAGAGTGAACCAATAGTGGCGTTGATGACGCCGACATCCGGGTAGCCGCCCGAGCTGTCGCCGAACGTGACGATGTCGGTGGTGTCCGGATAGCGATCGGACGCGAGTCCTGCAAACAGGGGGGTTGGAACCGAGCCAGCGCTCGCCCCGGTGACGACGACCTGCTCGGCGTCGGGATAGTTCGCCAGCAGGAGGTCGAGCCCGGCCGATGCGTTGACGAAGCCGTTGTGGCGAACCTCAAGGTCGCCGTAGGTCGTTGTCTCATCACCGAGAAAGACATCGCCGGTGCAGTAGGGGACATAGACGATCGAGTGATCGGCCAGGGGATTCTCCGGGTTGGTGGCATCGAACAACCCCGAGTCGGTCGGCGGCTCGGTGATGTCGATGCTCGAGGTGTAGGTCCCGTTCTCAAAGTCACACGACTCTTCGGTGAAGCACGCACCACCTCCTTCGAAGTACAGAACGACCTTCTTCGGGTCAGCTGGCCGTTCCCACAGCACGAACTCGCTCCCATCGGCGCACACACAGTCGCTGGCGGGGTCGAACACATCCCACTCCCCTGCCAGGCCCGTTGGTTCGTCGACCATTGCATCGGTGACGGGCGGTTCGGTCGCTGCTGGTTCGTTAGCCGTTGGTTCCGTCGCTGCTGGCTCTGGCTCTGACTCCGGCGGCTCGGTAACCGGCGCGGCCGTCTCGGCCGGTGCATCGGTCTCAACGGTCGCCGTGTTGGGTTGCTCGGACGCACTGTCGCTCGTTCCGCCGCATGCTGCAAGCACAAAACAAGCCGTTACTCCAAGTGTGATGACATGTCGCTGCATCAGAACAGCATGGCCGCCGTCGGCCGCGCATGTCCAGCTTGCGCCAATCGGCGAGACTTCCGTCATGGATGAAGAAGTACTGCACGGCGGCGTCGCGAACGCTGGTGCGGTGACGCGGCTCGGCGATCATGTGCTTCGGCCGTCCAACCCACACACGCCAACCATCCACCGCTTCCTGACGTACGTCCGGATTTAGCTCGCGGCGTAGACGCTGTCGAGCCGCGGCCGGCCAGCACCGTCGTGAGCGAGCACCCCGTCGTCGACGAGCTTCACGATGTGTGAGAGAACGCTGCGCGCCGCCGGCTTGTGGAGCTCGATGCGCACCGCTGCGTAGAGCGTCGTGACGATGTCAGGAATCGTCGTCAAGCCGCCGCGAACGGCATCGATAATCTGCTGCTCGCGGGCCTCGCGGTGGGCAATGAGTTGACGGACGAACCGCTGCGGGTTCGGGATCGGCACCCCATGAGTCGGGATGGCAATGTCGTCGTTGCGGCCAGCGACCATGCGAAGCGATTCGAAGTAGTCGCTCATGTCGCCATCGGGAGGCGAGACGACGGTCGTGCTCCAACCCATGACGTGGTCGCCCGTAAAGAGCGTGCGAGTTGTGCCGTCGTCAAGGGCAAAACAGGTGTGATTCGACGTATGTCCAGGTGTATGTAAGGCCGTCATCGACCAGCCGTCACCGCTGACAGCCACGTCACCCGTGACAACCGCGATATCGGGCGTGAAGTCGTGGTCGGTCGCTTCTTCGATTTTGACATCAGGCTCGGCGATGTCGTCCGGTTGTGCTGCGGTGTCGCCAGACCCGGGTGGGGCGATGCCGAACCCCTCGGGGTCGGTCCCGATATCCCAGGGCTCAGCTCCAGGTCGATCGTGCGGGCCGAATGCAACCGTCGGTGCACCGGTCTCGTCGCGGAGCCAGGCCGCGAGGGGCGAGTGGTCGGCGTGGCAGTGCGTCACCAGTATCGAGCGAACCGTCTCGCCGACCAAAGCCGCTGCGAGCGCATCGCGGTGCGAATCGATGCGGGGACCCGGGTCAATCACCGCGACGTCGCCAGTGCCAATGATGTAGGTGCCGGTGCCGTGGTAGCTGAACTTCGACGGGTTCTTGGCAATGATACGTCGGACGTTCGGTGCAATCTGTTCGACCTCGCCGTACTCGAAGTCATCCGATTGCAGCGTGACGAAGTCTGGCGAGTTGCTCACTTGCTCAGTCTGACGCGAGCCACCGCAGCGGGCTCAATTGGCCAACTTCGCGGCCGTGGCCCATCACGGGAACCCGAGTCTCGGCAACCACCCGTTGGATGGTGTCGCGGTCGACACCGAGCAGGTTCATCGCCTTTGGCATCACCGCCTGCCGCGCCGCATCGGAACCGTCGGAGATCTTGTAGGCAACAGCACGCCCATCAGGCAACGCCGCAGCCATCACGCCAGCTGCGCCTTCCTTCGCGATCAAGCCGGGCACCGCTTGCATCCATGCAGTGATGTCGCGGCCTGTGCCGCCAACCAGTTCGGGATGTGCACGCATTGCACGAGCCACCGATCCGTCGGCCAGCGCAACGGCTGCGAATGCGTCAGCGAGCCCGCGTAGCGAGAAGGCGTGCGTCGGCGCGCCGCATCCGTCGACACCGATCTCGGTGATCGCAGCGCCAATGAGTTCCGCAATGTGCTCGGCGATCGCCTGCTGCAACGGATGCTCGGCTGCGAGGTAGTGCTCGATTGGCCAGTCGTTGATCTTGCACGTCGCCAACATTGCTGCGTGCTTTCCCGAACAATTTTGCTGTAACGCCGACGGCTCGATGCCCGCTCGACGCGCGTTCTCACAAGCAGCAAGTCCATACGGGCGGGCTGGCGTGTTCTGCAGATCCGCTTCGGTGAGCCCGACCGTCTCGAGCGTGCGACGAGCAGCATCAAGGTGCATGGCCTCGCCGCTGTGGCTGCCGCATGCCACGGCGAGTAAATCGACGCGAAGGTCAAGCCCGGCAGCGACCATCGCGTCAGCCTGGAGAGGCTTGAGTGACGAACGCGGATAAACGATCGTGTCGACCGAACCAATGTGCGCTTCGACACCACCCAGGCCGTCGCGAACCAGGCCTGCTCCGAGGTGCAGCGACTCGTCGAGGCCGCTGCGGGTGGCCACAGCGATCGGAGCGAAGGAGCCGGTGGTGAACCGGGTGCCGTCGATTGGTTCGGTCATCGCGTTTGAGTCGGTCATGGTGTCTGGGCTGATTCGTCTCGAGAACTCGGGTGTTGTTCGGTTGGGGTGGAGCGCCGCGGTTGTTGGATCGTCGTCAGATGACTGTCGACCACGTCGTAGCGCTGGCCCCATTCACTGGCGAGTGCTTGCGCCATAGCTGCTGCGGGCAAGGCGAGGATCGCACCGACCGCACCGAGGAGGGACGCTCCAGCGAGCGCTGCACCGAAGGCCACGGCAGCGTGCAGTTCCATCGTGCGGGCGGTGATGCGTGGTGCAAAGAAGTAGTTCTCGACCTGCTGGTAAATGACGATGAACCCGATGACGATCGCTGCCTTGATCGGCGAGTCGAGGAACGTGAGCAGCACGGGCAAGATGCCAGCGAGGTACGTACCGACCACCGGCAGGAACTGGCTGACGAGGCCAACCCACAGAGCCAGAGCAATCGGCGCCTGCGTACCGATCGATTGGAACACGACCCAGTGGAAGAATGCTGACAGCAGGGCGAGAAGCGCTCGGGAGTATAGGTACCCGCCGGTCTTGTTGATCGCCAGTTCCCACGCATTGAGGACACGTGCCTGGCGAGCCGGGGTGAGGCGGGAACAAATAACCCGGCGAAGGCGGGGCCCGTCGGCAACGAGGTAGTAGGTGAACAGGAGCGCCGACAGCCCTTGGAAGATGACTCCGATTGCGGCCAGTGACAGGCGCACTGCCTCGTCACCCTGGCTCTGGATGAACTGCTGGACACGGCCGTTCGGGTCGTTGACCTCGTCGATCACCGCCTGGGCGTTGATTTGTGTTCCAAACGTGTCGTTGAGGAACGTGACGGTGTCGACGATGTACACGTTCGACTCTGACAGCAGGTCAGCGATCTGCCCGCCGACAAGCGTGCCGATGGCGACGAGAAACAAAAGGAATGCAAGGAGCACGCCAAGCAGAATCGTGATCGTGGCACGCCCTCGTCGCCAGCCGCGGGCAGCCAGCTTGTTGACGCCAGGCTCGATCGCTAGGGCGATGAAGAGCGAGACGAGCAGCAGGATCAACAGGTCTGCGAGCCGGTGGAACACGTGGCGGGCGACGAATGTCAGCAGGAATCCGGTCCAGAAGATCACGACTCCCGGAATCACCCAGCGCGGCAAGGTGCGATCGACGTCTGTTTCGGAATCTTCGGGCACGTTCGGATGGTAGCCAGCAGGTCGTGGCACGATGAGCCAATGAGTAATCGAGTGGTGGGCCCCGGGTTGGCAATCCCCGTTCGCCAGGTCCAGGAATGGCTCGGCACCCAAATCCGAGATCGGGTGGTGGGCCCTGACGCCACCGTTCGGCGAGTGGAATTGTTCGACACCAACGAGCCGGGCTGGTTCGATGATGACGCCCCAATCCGGCGCGTGCATTCTGACGCGTCGATGTTCATTGGCGGCATGCGCGCTCTCCTGTTCCAGTCGCTACACCCGCTCGCTATGGCAGGGGTCGCTGAACATTCCGATTTCCGAAACGATCCATGGGGCCGGCTGCAGCGCACCGCCGACTTCCTCGCTGCAACGACGTTCGGCCCGGCTTCCGAAGCACAGAAAGCCGTCAACATCGTGCATCGCGTGCACAAGCGTGTGGTCGGCACAGCCCCCGACGGTCGGCCCTATGCAGCGAACGACCCGCACCTGCTGCACTGGGTCCACATTGCTGAGCTCGACAGTTTCCTCGCCGCCCACGACCGGTACGGCATCGACCCGCTGGTCAGAGCGGAACGAGATCAATACGTTGCTGAGTCAGCCGTCATCGCACGAGCGCTCGGCGTCGTGGCCCCGCCCGAGACCGAGGCCGAACTGCGTGACCATCTGCGCACGTTCCGTCCAGAACTGGGCGGCTCGAGCGCAGCACGAGACGCTGCCCGCTATCTACTGATCCAGCCGCCCCTCCCCGCCGCCGGTCGCGTTCCGTACGGCCTGATCTGCGCAGGTGCTGTCTCGCTGATGCCAGCCTGGACTCGATGGCCGCTGCGACTCCCCTGGCTGCCGGTCACCGAGGCGACGGCTGGGCGAGCTGTCGGTGGTGTGGTCACCCGAGCGCTGCGCTGGGCACTGCCTGCGCCATAGGTGCTCACCGCTGCAGCGAGCGGCTTCGACAGGTCGCCCTTCGGTTTGACGACGACACCGCCGTCCAGCTCCAACCAATCCGCCATGAGGCGGAGTTCCTCGGCCAGCTCGGCTGCGACGTACCCCTCGTTGATCCCTGGCTCGCCGTAACTGCCTTGCACGAGAAGCTGACCGGCTTTTCGGTCGGCTTTCAGATCGATCCGACCGACCAGTTCGTCGCCCAGCAGGAACGGCAGCACGTAGTACCCGTACTGCCTCTTGGGCTCTGGCACGTAAATCTCGATGCGATAGCGGAACCCGAAGAGCCGCTCGGCTCGATCGCGATACCAGACGACTGGGTCGAAGGGGCTGAGCAGCGCACGTGCCGAGATCCGACGTGGACACTGCGCTGCGGGGTGGAGGTACGCCGGCTTGCTCCAGCCTTCGACTTCGACCTGGAGCAGCCGGCCGTCTTCGACCAACTCGTTCATGAGCGGACGCGATCTCGGCATTTTAAGCCGGTAGTAGTCGGCGAGATCATCGAGCGTGCCAATGCCGTGGTGCTGCGCCGCGAGGACCAGCAGCTCTTTGTGCGCGTCCGCAGGTGAGGGTGTGGGAAGCGCAAGAAGCTCGGCCGCGATGACGTTCTCGGTGAGGTCATACACACGTGCGAAATCGTTCTGACGACGAATACCCGTTACTCGGCCTTGGTGAAACAAGGCCTCGAGCGCAAGTTTGCCGTCGTCCCAGTCCCACCACGGGCCCTTCTTGCCAACGCGTTGGTCGAGGTCGCCGGACATCACCGCTCCGTCGACACGAATCCGATCGAGCACCTCATCGAGGTAGCCGGGGCGGCGGGTTTCGAGCTTGTCGACGGCAGCCCATGCATGCCCTTCGTCCATCCGCCAACGCATCAGCGGGTGTAACGCAACCGGGGCATAGGAGGCCACGTGCGCCCAGTACTCGAAGAGTTCGCCGGCGGCCAACGCATCCCAAATCAGTGATCTGGGATGCGGGCCGAGCCGTGCGAAGAGCGGCAACTCCTGACTGCGGACCAAAACATTGATCGAGTCGATCTGAATGACACCCATCTGGTCGACGAGCTTGCGTAGATGGCGGCGATCGACGCGACCAGCCGGCCGGGGGTTGTTGAACCCCTGCGCCCCGAGCGCAAGCCGGCGAGCCTGCGCGATGGAAAGCTGAGTCACCGAGCGATTGTCGCGCAGCCCAGCTCGCATGCTCGACACCGTTTCAGTTGGGGTCTGACCCCAACTGAAACGGTCGGTACGATCAGTCTTCGGCGACAGTGATTTCGACGCCCTGAATGATGACATCATCGTTCGGACGATCGCTGCGGTCGGTCTTGACGTTCTGCATCGTGTCGACGATGTCGAGGCCCTTGACGACCTGGCCGAAGAGGCTGTACTGCGGAGGCAGGCCGACGCCGGATGCGCCCGACACGATGAAGAACTGCGAGCCGTTGGTGTTCGGGCCGGAGTTGGCCATGGCCAGCGAACCGACCTGGTACTCACGCGGCTTGGGGAGCTCGTCAGCGAACTTGTACCCGGGGCCACCGCGGCCGGTGCCTGTGGGGTCGCCACCCTGGCACATGAAGCCATTGATGATCCGGTGGAAGATCACGCCGTCGTAGTAGTGATTCAGAGCAAGGAAGACAAAGTTGTTGACCGTCTTCGGTGCCTTGACGGCGTCGAGTGCGACGACGATCTCACCGAGCGTCGTGGAGATCTTTGCGGTATACCGCTTGGTTGCGTCGATGCCCATCTCGGGTGCGGCAGGAAAGTCCTGCTGCTGGGGTGCGGAACCGTCAAAAGGAGGGAAAGCCATAACAACGAACCCTATCGGCGGCGAGTTCTGCAGCCGTCGCGGCTAGCTTCGTGCCTGTGAGCGACCTTGGAAATTCCCCTCCCGACAATTTCGACGTGGAGCCAGATACCGAACCTTGCGTTGCCACCGCGCCAGGCATCGATCTTGATGCAATCCAGCGCGACCTCGAAGGCGTCCAAGCCGCCCTCGAACGGCTGAACGAAGGCACCTACTGGACCGATGAGGTCACCGGCGACATCATTCCCAGTGAAGTCCTCGACGCCTTCCCGCTCACCCGCACTGTTGCCATCAACGCCACCGACTGACACCGCTCAACTGAGTGAACTGAGCAGACCAATGCAGCAAATCCATCAGACAACGAGCGCCGCCTGATGCAGAAAAAAGACGCTGCCTCGCTTGTTGGCCTTGTGACCCTCGCTGCTGGCCTTGCGGCGGCAGCGCAGCAAAGCGCCAAGCGGACAAAGTCGTCGCCGCTGACCAGCCGCGCGGCACGCTCGGCGAAGATTTGGAAGATGTCGGCGCGCAACGGAGCTCGGTTCGCCGTGACCAAGGTTCGAGGTATCGCGAGCGACCAAGAACGCCGAGCTGCGCTCGACGAACAATTCGCTATCCGGACAGCCGAAGATGTCGCCAAGGAACTGGGCGAAATGAAGGGCGTCTTGATGAAGGCTGGGCAGATGATCAGCTTCATCTTCGAGGCGCTTCCCGACGAGGCCCAAGACGCGCTCGCCACTCTGCAAGCCGACGCAGCACCGATGGCTCCGACCCTCGCAGCTGCCGTGGTCGAAGGCGAGCTCGGCAAGCAACCCGAACGCATCTTTCGCGAATGGTCTGACCTTCCCGTCGCCGCCGCCTCGATCGGACAGGTTCATCAAGCCGTCACGCCAGACGGCCGCACTATTGCCGTCAAAGTGCAGTACCCCGGCGTCCACGAAGCGATCGAAAGCGACCTCGACGCCGCCGAAGTGATGTACGCAATGTTCTCAGCAATGATGCTGAAGGGCCTCGACGTCAACGCTCTCGTCGATGAGTTGCGCGGCCGGATGCGCGAAGAGCTCGACTACGAGCTCGAAGCGCGGAACGTCAAGGAATTCACGACACTTTTTGCCGGCCATCCGTGGGTCCGTATTCCGAAGCTGGTTCCCGAGTATTCAACGGCTCGCCTCCTCACGACCGAGTGGGTCGACGGCATGAGTTTTGATCAGCTACGCAAGGAACCGAACGAGACAAAACAACGGTCAGGCGAAGTGCTGTGGAGGTTCGCTCAGCGCGCTATCCACCAGTACGGCATCTTTAACGGCGACCCGCACCCGGGAAACTACAAGTTCCATCACGACGGCAGCATCACGTTCCTCGACTACGGGCTCGTCAAGCGCTGGTCACCAGGTGAATGGGAGGGCCTCAAGCCGACGATGGACGCGATCATTGTCAGCCGTGACCCCGAATTGCTTGTGCATGAGATGGAGAAGTCCCGATTCCTGCGAACCGGCCACGGCCTCGATGCCGGCCTCGTCTACGACTACGTGTCGAGCCCGTACGTGCCCTACCTGACCGATGAGTTCACCTTCACTCGTGAGTGGATGCGCGACACGCTTGGAACCATCATGGACGTCCAAGGCCCACACGCTCGCGTCATTGAGCAACTCAACCTGCCACCCAGTTTCGTCATTCTCGATCGGGTGGTTTGGGGCGTGAGTGCGATCCTCGGCAAACTTGAGGCTCACGGCCCGTGGCGCGGGATGCTCCTCGAGTACACCAACGACGGCCCACCGGCGACTGATCTTGGTGCCGCCGAAGCGGCCTGGGACTCGAGTCGCGCCCAGAACTGAGCCAGATCTCGGCGTCGTCTGCTTTCGACCGTTCGCTGGCCATCGAGTGCTTCGCTGACGTGGCGAATAGGCCGATCCGTCTACTCTCACGAGATGGGTGATACTCCAGACGGCACTGCTCGCGCTCCGTTCGCACCGTGGGACCGGCGTGCTCTGCCGGGCAGCTTTAACGTGGCCGAAACCGCTCGTCGCGTTGGCAACTACAAGTGGACCGAGATGAAGTTGTTTGAGGCCCTGGGTGGATGGATCGCCACGGTGCCTGAACTCGACATCAAGATGCGTCTCGGTGCACACTGCTATCACCACGCCTGGCATGCCGACCTCTGGCATAAGCGCCTTCCCGAGCTGCGCGAAATGAAGCCCGAGCGGCTGACCGTGCCCGCCAACGAGGCAATGGAACGGTTCATTGAGGCAATGACTGAGCCGGAGGCTCCAGAGCTGTCTATCGAGAAGCTCGTCGGCGTGTACCGCGTGCTGATCCCCCGGTTCATCGCTGCGTACACATACCACCGCAACAACACGAGCGAAATCACCGATGCGCCCACCATCCGGTCGATCAATTTCATTCTGCAAGACGAGTTCGACGACTGGCGCGATGGCGAAATGATGCTGCAGTCACTCATCACGACGCCCGAACACGTCGAGCGAGCGGCCGCGCACCAGGCCAAACTCGAAGCAATCATGGTCGAAGCGGGCGGGATTACCGGCGCTGACAGCATCGGTGGCGCTGAACGAGACTGACAGCATCGTCGTGCCGAAAGCGGTCGGCCAGACCGCGCGAGACGGTGCGGGAGTAACGCCCTCACCCTGTGAACGCAAAAACCGACATGCAGGACCTCGTCTGCGAGGCCGCTACATGTCGGTTGAGGCGTGGAGCCGTTCAGTTGGCCTAAGCGGCAAACCAAGCGTTGATGTCGACCACAATGTCGGTCGATGCGCTGGAGTAGAAGCACACCGTGCCACTCGAAGACAGCGGCACGATGACGGCGTTGCCAACAGTCCCACCAGCCGGGAAGTTCACGCTCGCAACGAACTCACGGGTACCACAGGAGTAGACGGTGATGAACCCAGCAGATGCCGAGCCCGTCGACGTGACGTTCAATGACACTGCACTCATTCCGGCTGCCGGTGTGAACCTGCCCAGTGCAGTCATCTGAACCTCGAGTTCGTACCCACCCGAGACCTGCTTCTTGGTGACGGCCCGCAATGAGACAGGGCTCTGCCCCGGGCGAGTATCAAACACACGCTTGGGCCCGACCGTGGTGAATCCTTCGCCGGCAGCGAACCATCCGTTGATGTCAACCACGATGTCGGTCGGTGTGCTGGAGTAGAAGCACACCGTGCCGCTCGAAGACAGCGGGGCGATGACGGCGTTGCCGACAGTCCCGCCAGCCGGGAAGTTGACACTGGAGACGAGCTCACGAGCACCGCAGGAGTAGGCGGTGATGAACCCAGCAGATGCCGAACCCGTCGACGTGACGTTCAGCGACACTGCGCCGACGCCATTCGCCGGGACGAACGCTCCGAGCGCAGTCATCTGGACTTCAAGTTCGTACCCACCTGAGACCTGCTTCTTCACAACGACACGTGACGAGTTCGGGCTCTGACCGGGACGAGTATCGAAGACACGCTTTGGCCCGGCTGCGGTGAATGTTCCGCCGACAGCAAACCAACCGTTCAGGTCAACCACGATGTCGGTCGGCGTGCTGGAGTAGAAGCACACTGCGCCATCCGCCGACACAGGAGCAATGACGGCGTTGCCGGCAGTCTCGCCGGCCGAGAAGTTGAGACTGGCAACCAGTTCCCGGGTACCACAGTCGTAGGCAGTGATGTATCCGGCGGCGCGGGATCCGGTGGAAACCACGTTCATCGACACC
>CALAHA010000048.1 GCA_937891565.1 uncultured Ilumatobacter sp.
TGTTCGGGTTCTCTACCGCCAACTGCACGACGTCGCCCGACCAGCCGACGCACGCAGCAAAGTTGCCGGTGCTGAGATCCTTGAGGTAATCGTTGCCGGTGAAGCGTCGGATTTGACCGTCATTCTTGGCGGCTTCAAGTCGGTCGAAGGCATTCGCAGCAGCGTCGAATGTCGACACGGTCGAGATGTCTACTCCATCAGCCAGCATCAGCAAGCCCATGGTGTCGCGCATCTCGGTGAGCATGCCGATTTTGCCGCTGAAGGCGGGATCGAACAGATCCTCGGTGCTCTTGAGCTCGCGACCGGTTGATTCGATGTTGTACGCAATGCCGGCGAATCCGGTCTGCCACGGCAGCGAGTACTCACCGGTTGGGTCCCATGCCGGCTTTTGCAGGTCGGCGCGCAGGTTGGCCGCATTGGGCACCAGATCAATCGGCAACTTGTCGACCCAGCCCAGGCTGATCAGCCGACCGACAAGCCAGGAGGTGGGCGCAATGATGTCGGGGTCGATTGGCTTGCCAGTGCCCAGCAACGGCTGGATCTTGGCGAAGTACTCAACGTTGTCGTTGTAGGTCTCGGCGTAGTTCATCTCGACACCGCTGGCTGCCATGAACCGTTCCACGGTGCCTATGAGATCGTCTTCGGTCGGGTCGATGTATTCGGGCCAATTCTCGAAGAACAGCGAGTTGCCGCCGCCACCGAGCGGTGCCTCGGAGCCCGATGCCGAGGTGTCAGAACTGGAGGTGCTCGCTCCGTCGCTGCTGCCGCCACACGCTGCCAAGATCGCAGGCAGGGACATCCCGGCCGCACCCATCATTCCGGCGCGTGCAAGAAGCCGGCGGCGGCTGAGCGACATGCGCGCAAGCGGATCGTTGTTTTGAGAGTTCATGGTGTGTGGTTCCTTTCATGGGCCGACGCTGCAAGGTCGTCGGAGATAGCTGGGTTCATTGGTGATTGGTCAACTTGCGTGAGCTTCAAGCGTGTCGATGTCGTTGGCGGTCAGGCCAGGCCGGCTGGGCCAACCGGCGAGCACGTATGCCGCGCCGGGGTCCCACTCGACGTGCACTGGCGCGCCGGGCAGGAGGAATGGCAGGTCAGACCCCGTGGCCACGGTGGCGATCACTTCACTGTCGTCGGCCAAGCGCAATCCCAAGCGGGCGGTGGCGCCTTGGAAGACCAGATCGGTGACCGTACCGACGATCGAGCGGCCGTTGGCGCTCGGTTCGACCGCCGCCCGAAGCCGCTCGGGGCGCAACATCAGTGACACCTGGGCGCCGAGTTGATGCTCGTGAGATGCCCGGGCGCGCACCGTGGCACCGCTGGTCAGTTCGACAACGACATCGTCATCGTCGAGCCCGCGAACTTCGCCTGGCAGTAGGTTCGCCGATCCGATAAACCCAGCAACGAAGAGGGTGGCTGGGCTGTTGTAGATCTCTTCGGGCGTGCCGATCTGCTCGACGCGGCCCTCGCTCATGACTGCGATGCGATCGCTCATGGTGAGCGCCTCGCCCTGGTCATGGGTGACGAACACGAACGTGATGCCGACGTCACGCTGGATTCGTTTGAGTTCGAACTGCATTGCTTCGCGCAACTTCAGGTCGAGCGCAGCAAGCGGCTCGTCGAGGAGGAGCGCGCTCGGGTAGTTAACGAGCGCTCGAGCGAGCGCAACGCGCTGCTGCTGGCCTCCCGAGAGCTGCGCCGGCTTACGGCTGGCGAAATCGCCGAGCCGCACGATGTCGAGCATCTCTGCGACGCTCGCCTCGTAGTCGGCCTTCGGCCGCTTCTTCGAGCGGGGACCGAAGCGCACGTTGTCGGCCACCGTCATGTGCGGGAAGAGCGCATACTGCTGGAAAACTGTGTTGACGTTTCGCTTGTATGGCGGGACCCGGCTGACGTCTTCGCCGTTGAGAATCACCTGACCGGAGGTGGGCTGTTCGAACCCAGCAATCATCTTCAGCGTGGTGGTCTTGCCGCACCCCGACGGGCCGAGCATCGCGAAGAACTCCCCTTCGCGAATCGTGAAATCCGCCTCTTCGACGGCGACAAAGTCGCCGAACGTCTTACGTACCTTGCGCAGCTCGATGACATGGTCCGTTGACGTCATGGGCAATCGATCTCCACCGGGCGGCATGCGTTGATCGACTGTTCCACGTGCGGTCCTTCACTGGTCGGATAAATCGTCGAATAAGTAGTCGGGAACATTAGACGAGTCAGCCGGTTCCCCAGTTGTAGGTCTGCTTGACCAGTTGGAGATAGGTGAGGATCTCGGTCCCGCGCACGCCTGGAATGCTGCGCACGCGTTCGTTCACGATCCGCAGCAGATCGTCGCTGTCCGAGCACACGACCTCGGCGAGAATGTCGAACCTGCCAGCGGCCACAACGACGTACTCGAATTGCTCTACTGCTGCGAGTTTTTCGGCAACAACGCTGATGTCGCCGTCGACGTTGATCCCGAGCATCGCCTGAACGGGTAGCCCGATCTTGGCCGGATCCGTGACCGCAACGATTTGCATAACGCCGCGCTCGGTCAGTCGATGCACCCGCTGACGCGTGGCCGACTCGCTGAGCCCGATCTCGGCACCCAGCTGCGAATACGGCAATCGACCATCTCGCTGCAGCGCGCGCACGATCGACTTGTCGAGATCGTCGAGATCATGGCGATCAGGAACATTCATTGCGGATCGCTGCTGCGTAGAGGTCATCGAATGCGGGCCGACGTCACATTCCCAGCTCGGCCATGCCCTTGAGGAGCACGGTCTTGAGGGCAGTGACGATCTCTTCAAACTGTTCCGGGCCGGCAATGAGCGGCGGGGAGAGCTGGATGACCGGGTCGCCACGGTCGTCGGCGCGGCAGATCAATCCGGCTTCGAGCAGCGACTCAGAAAGCACGCGTCGGATGAGTAGTTCCGATTCGCCCGCATTGAACGTTTCCTTGGTCTTGCGGTCCTTGACCATTTCGATTCCGTAGAAGTAGCCAGCACCTCGGACGTCGCCGACGATTGGCAGATCTTTGAGTGTCTCGAGTTGGCGGCGGAACTCAGCCTCGTTATCGAGTACGTGCTCCAGGATTCCTTCGTTTTCGAAAATGTCGAGGTTGGCCATGGCGACGGCGCAGCTGACCGGATGACCACCGAAGGTGAATCCGTGGAGAAAGCGGTTCGTCGAGTTGATGAACGGCTCGACGAGGCGGTCGCTCACAATCATCGCGCCGAGCGGCGAGTACCCCGAGGTGAGTCCCTTGGCGCAGGTGATGATGTCGGGGACGTAACCAAAACGATCGCAACCGAACATATGGCCGAGGCGGCCGAAGGCGCAGATCACCTCGTCGGACACCATCAAGACGTCGTACTTGGTGCAGATCTCACGGACCCGCTGCATGTAACCGTCGGCGGGAACAAAACATCCGCCGGAGTTCTGCACGGGCTCCACGAACACCGCGGCAACGGTGTCGGGGCCTTCACGCAGGATCATCTGCTCGATGTCGTTCGCGCACGACAGGTTGCAGCTTCCGGCCAGCGCGCACATCGAACAGCGGTACTCGTTCGCGTTGGCGACCTTAAATGCGCCAGGCACGAGGGGCTCGAAAGTGTTGCGTAACCCAGGGACGCCCGTGATGGACAGCGCTCCCATGGTGGTGCCGTGGTACCCGAGGTAGCGGCTGATGACCTTGCGCTTCTGCGGTTTGCCGACGGACTGGAAGTACTGCATGGCAAGCTTCCATGCGGACTCCACTGCTTCGCCACCACCGGTGGTGAAGAACACCCGGTTCAGGTCGCCGGGGGCATGCGAGGCAAGGCGCGCCGCCAGCTCGATTGCCATCGGGTGCGAGTAGGTCCAAATAGGGAAGTACGCCATCTTCTCGGCCTGAGCGCGGGCCGCCTCGGCAAGTTCGACTCGGCCATGTCCGACTTGGACGGTGAAGAGTCCGGCGAGACCGTCGAGGTAGCGATTCCCTTGGTCATCCCAGATGTAGCAGCCGTCTCCACGCTCCATAATCCGCACGGTGTCGATTCCGCCGCCGACCGTGGAGAAGTGTCCCCAGAGGTGGCGATTGCCGAGTTCGGCGAGTTCTTCGTGGTTCATAACCGGTCCTTGGGGTGGGTCAACATCATCGTGCAATGCCGAAGTAACGCTGCTCAGCATGGGTGTCGCTCAGCCGAGTATTGACGCACGTGACAACTTGATCCGTGAATAGGGACTGGATCTGCAACGTAAATCGTGTGAAGATGACAGTAACACGACGACTTCCGTCGTGTCGAGCAAACATTCGCGCTCGGCTACTCGACCACTTCTTAGGGAGCACCGCCATGGCACTGGCAACGGCAAACTTCATCAACGGCGGCTGGCAGCCCGCTCAAGATGGCGCCACCGACGCCATCCTCAACCCGGCAACCGGCGAGGTTCTCGGTGAAGTGCCGTCATCTTCTGCCGCCGATGTCGATGCCGCGGTACAGGCCGCACGCGCAGCGTTCGGCGGCTGGGCCGGCATCACACCGCGCGAACGCAGCGAGATCCTCCATCGAGTCGCAGACATCGTCGAGGAGAACATCGACGAACTGTCCGAACTTGAATGCCTGAACGTCGGCAAGCCGATCGGCATCGTCGAGTTCGAGATGGACCTCACGAAAGACAACTGGC
>CALAHA010000049.1 GCA_937891565.1 uncultured Ilumatobacter sp.
GCAGACCACAGACAAGAAGGTTAATGAGGTCACCCCGGCACTGTTCGACGTCGCCGACACGCCAGAAAAGATGGCGCGTCTTTCGCCAGATGAGATCTTCGAGTTCATCAAGCAGGTCGGTCTCGCGCCGACCAAATCTCGAAACTTGTCGACCATGGCGCACCAGATCCTTGATGCTGGGGGCGAACTGATCCCGGAATGGGACTTTCTTGAAGGGCTCGCCGGTGTTGGCCACAAGACGGCCGGCGTCGTGATGGCGGGTGCCTTTGGTTTCGCGGCGTTCCCGGTCGATACGCACATCCACCGGCTGGCTGACCGGTGGGGGCTGAGTGATGGGAAGAACGTCGACAAGACCGAGCGCGACCTCAAGGCTGTTTTCGCCGAAGACACCTGGGATCGTCGTCACCTGCAGATCATCTACTTTGGCCGCGAGCACTGCCCGGCGAAACGCCATGATCTCACGGCCTGTCCGATCTGTTCGTGGGCTGCCAGCAAGAAGCGCATCGCCCTTGAGTCGCGGTAGCCCTTGAGTCGCCCCTGACTTCACCGCCTCATCACTCCCAAAAAAATTCTGATGGACCGCAACCACCTCGTCGACGACCTCGTGAGCCGGCCGTACTGACGACTTTCGGCCCGACAGAGAGGCCTCAATCAGAACGCAACGTGACGAATGGCAGGAATACCTGACAATGACGTTGGGAAGGAATTCACCAGTCCTGATATCTTTGAACCTTCATGTCGGTCTTCCTCCGCGATTACCTCAACGTTGTTTGGTTCGGAATAGCAGCACTCGCCATTGGCGGACTGCTGCTCGGCCTCGCCGCTGCTATCCGTCCGTCCAAGCCCAATTACGACAAGGGCGTCGCCTACGAATCGGGTGTCGATCCGGTCGGTATGGGCTGGTCGCAGAGCCAGATTCGCTACTACGTGTTCGCACTGCTCTTCGTGATCTTCGATGTTGAAGCTGTTTTCCTGTTCCCGTGGGCTGCATCGAGCGAGCGGTACGGCACGTTCGGGCTCATTGCCATGCTCGTGTTCATCGTGCTCCTGCTCGACGGGCTCATTTATGCCTGGAAGCGAGGACTCCTTCGATGGGTTTGATCCTCACGAACTGCCACACTCGCCCGAACACGCAGAGAAAGACGATCTGACATGGGTCTCGTTGACAAGGGCCGTCTACCGGCACCACTCACCAAGCTGTTCAACCTGAGCCGCTCGTATTCGCTCTGGGTGTACCAGTGGGGGCTTGCCTGCTGCGCCATTGAAATGGGTGCAGCCTTCGGGTCACCGCGCTATGACGTCATGCGTCTCGGCGTCATCCCGCTGCCCGCATCGCCCCGCCAGGCCGACTTTGTCTGCGTGTCGGGCACCGTGACCGACAAGATGGCCCCTGCGGTCAAGCGCCTCTGGGAGCAGATGCCCGAGCCGAAGTACGCCATCTCGATGGGTTCGTGCGCCAACTGCGGTGGTCCGTATTGGGACAGCTATTCCGTTACCAAGGGTGTCGATCAGATCATCCCGATTGACGTGTATGTCCCCGGCTGCCCACCGCGACCAGAAGCGCTGCTCGAAGGCATTGTGCTCCTCCAGCAACGCATCAAGAACGAAGACATGGCTGCCAAGTGGCGCGGCGACGAGTTCACCACGCTCCAGCGAACCCGTGCAATGGAAGCTGGTGAGGTCGACCGTGAAGGTGAGCTGATCAGCGACACACGTAGCATCTCCGACGAGCCCATGCCTGAGGTTGCGGCCGCCCACCCAGAACCAATCGTGGTTGGCGGTGGCCCAATTGAGTGACGACACTCAGACCCCGCAAGGCGACACGGCACCCGCCGCACTGCCGGGCGACGGTCTCCGCGAAGGCATCGTCGACACGCTGCGCAACGACATCGGCGAAGCGTTGCTTGACACGCTGCTCAAGCCGAATGACGACCTCTGGGTCCGAGTCAGCACCGAGAGCTGGCTCGCTACGGGCCAGGCGCTTAAGGCGGCGGGGTTCACATATTTCTGCTTCCTGTCCGCAATCGACTGGATGCCGTCGCCGTTCGGTAACAGCCAGGACGATCCTGACGACGAGCCGAAACAGATCGACATGACGATCAAGCAGGGTTATACCGGCGGCGAGACCCGCATGCAGGTATTCGCTCGCCTGACCGACATCGATCGCCACGTGGGCATCACCGTTAAGGCCGACGTCGCCGATGACAACCAGGTGGTCGACTCCTGGAGCCAGCTCTTCGCCGGCGCCAACTGGCATGAACGCGAATGCCACGAGATGTTTGGTATTGGTTTCAACAACCATCCTGACCTCCGCAACATGTACCTGCCCGGTGATTTCGAGGGCTACCCGCTCAAGAAGGATTTTCCGTTGCTCGCCCGCATGGTCAAGCCATGGCCGGGCATTGTCGATGTCGAGCCCATGCCCGATTTCGAAGAAGCAGCCGACGCTCCAGCAGCAGAAGCGCCTGCGGGCGCCATCGAAGGAGCCGAGTCATGACCCTCACTGATCGACAGCAGTTGAGCTACATCGCCTCCCAGGCAGCCGATGCTCGTTTGAACGTTGAGCTCGAGACCGAGGGCATGACCCTCAACATCGGTCCGCAGCATCCGGCCACCCATGGCACGCTGCGCATCATTGCCCGCCTCGATGGTGAGCAGGTCGTTTGGGCCGAGCCGGTTGCTGGATACATGCACCGCGGCTACGAGAAGCTCACCGAAGTTCGCACGTTCCCACAGGTCACCTCGCTGATCAACCGCATCGATTGGCTAGGGAGCTTTGCGAACGAGGTGCCGTTCATTCTCGCTGCCGAGAAGCTGATGGAGATCGAGGCGCCGCCACGAGCCCAGGTCATCCGCACGATCCTTTTCGAACTGTCACGCATCGCGAACGTGTCGCTGTTTCTCGGCGACCTCGGTGTGCAAATGGGAGCCATTACCCCAGTGTTCCTGGCGTTCCGTGACCGTGAATACATTCTCAACTTGATCGAAGGCGCCACCGGCGGTCGCTTCCACCCGAACTTCGACCGCATCGGCGGCCTCAAGGACGACCTGCCCAAGGGCTGGATCCAAGAGACCAAAGGAGCGGTCAAGAAGCTCGAAGAGTTCTGCGACACGATCGACGATCTGCTGTTCGGCAACGAGATCTTCCAAAGCCGCATGCGCGGCATCGGTGTGATCCCGGCCGACATCGCGAAGGACTACGGCCTGTCTGGTGCCAACGCTCGTGCGTCGGGGATCGACTGGGACCTCCGCCGCGACCAAGACCTGCCGCTCAGTTACGACCTCGCCGACTGGAAGGTTTGGACCCATCCCGACGGCGACTCGTGGGCACGCTGCTGGATTCGCCTCCAAGAGACGCGCGAGTCGTGCAAGATCGTTGGCCAGTTGCTCGATCAGATCCCGGCAGGCCCGGTCATGACCAAGGTGCCGCGCATCATCAAGGTGCCTGAAGGCGAAGCCTGGGTAGCCACCGAAAATCCGCTTGGCGAAATGGGCTACTACGTCGTCTCGAAAGGCGACCTCGGCCCGTTCCGCGTCAAGATCCGCTCGGCGAGTTTCAATAACATCTCGATCGTGCCGTGGGCGCTCAAGGGCGTGTACGTCCCTGACATCATCACGATCCTCGCCTCGCTCTACTTCATTCTCGGAGACATCGATCGCTGATGCTCGCCCAACTCGCTGCTGAATTCCCGGGCTGGTACCCGGAGTGGAATATTCCGTACTGGCTCATGTCGATTTTGCGCGTCGTCGGTGGCCTCGTCGCCGTCCTGCTGCCAGCTGGCGGCATCGTGTACATCTTCCTCTTCAAGATGATGTCGTTCATGCAAAGCCGTCTCGGCCCGATGGAAGCTGGGCCGTATGGCTCGATGCAACTGCTGGCCGAAGTGGGCAAGTGGATGCAGAAGGAAGACCTCGCTCCTGACAACGCCGACGTGCGCATCTACAAGATGGCGCCACTCATCGTGCTCCTCTCGACTTTCCTCCTGGTGGTCGTGGTGCCATTTGGGCCGCAGGCGTACTTCACGAACTTTGAGACCGGCATCTTCTATGCGCTGGCTGTTGCCTCGATCAGCGTGCTCGGCATCCTCATCGCCGGTTGGTCGTCGGCCAACAAGTACTCGCTCCTCGGTGGCCTCCGAGCCGGCGGGCAGCTCATTGCCTACGAACTCCCGATGGTGCTCGCCACCCTTGGTGTGGTCATTCAGGCTGGCTCGATGAACCTCAACCGGATCGTCGAAGTGCAGAACACCGGCGAGATCTTCGGCATCGGCTTGATCGGCAACCCGTTTGTCATCACGCAGTTCATCGGCTTCTTGATCTTCATGATTGCGGTGCAGGCCGAACTGACCCAGAGCCCGTTCGACATGCCGATCGCCGAGTCGGAACTCGTGTCTGGCTACATGACCGAGTACTCGGGCTTCCGCTTCCTGATCTTCTTCATCGCTGAGTTCGCTACTGCCGGCGTGTTTGGTTTCATTGCCTCGGTGCTGTTCTTGGGCGGCTGGGGCGTCCCGTTCACGTGGTTCGGCTGGGAAGGCATCTCCGATGTCGCCTGGTGGATGAACTTCGTCGGCCCACTGATTATGTTCACCAAGATGTTCGCCCTTGTTGGCGTCATCATGTGGGTGCGTTTCAGCTATCCCCGTTTCCGTGAGGACCAACTCCAGACATTCGCCTGGAAAGTCCTTATCCCGCTCGCACTGGCCAACACCGCTGCGACCGCAATCCTGAAGGTTGTCTTCTGATGCCCAAGGTTCCTGGACTGCTCAAGGGGCTCGGCGTCACCGCCGGGATCCTCGGTAAGACATTAAAGAACGGTGCTGACACCGTTCAGTATCCGCATGAGAAGGAAGCCCCGCCCGTTCGAGCGCGTGGCGTCATTGCCTTACACGAAGACAACTGCACCGCATGCATGTTGTGCTCGCGCAGTTGCCCCGACTGGTGTATCTACATCGAAGGCCACAAGCAGCTCGCCCCGCCCCGTCGCGCTGGTGGTAAGCCGCGCCAGGTCAACCACATCGACCGTTTCGACATCGACTACGCCCTCTGCATGTACTGCGGCATCTGCGTCGAAGTGTGCCCGTTCGACGCACTGTTCTGGAGCCCTGAGTACGAGTACTCCGAGCCGAAGATCGCCGACCTCCTGCACGACAAGGCCAAGCTCGGCGAGTGGATGGAAACCGTCCCCGAGGCACCGGAGCTCGAAGTTGGAGCCGGTAAGTAATGCTTGAGTCCCTGCTCGCCCAGGCCGACATGAATGGTTCGGTCAACGTCGCGATCAACATCGCCTTTGGCATCATCGCCACGGTCATGATCTTCGCCGCGTTCAGCGTCGTCACCACGAAGAACGTCGTGCACGCCGCGCTGTACCTCGTGGTCGTGCTCGCCGGCGTCGCAGCGCAGTACATCTTGGCTGCGGCCGAGTTCGTCGCCGTCTCCCAGGTCATGGTCTACATCGGCGCCGTGATGGTTCTGTTCCTGTTCGGCATCATGCTCACCCGTGCCCAAATCGGCAAAGAAGAGGGCCTCAATAACAACGGTTGGCAGCTGGGCATCCCCGTCGCACTCCTGCTGTTTGGCCTCATGGCCTACGTCATTGTCGACACGTACGAAGACACCGTCATCGGCGAACGGACGCCGTTCGCCACCGAGGGCATTTCTGATCAGGTGCTGGCGCCTTTCTTAGTACCGTTCCTGGCCATCTCGTTCGTCCTGCTCGCGGCTGCCATCGGCGCCATCGTTCTGGCCCGGAAAGACTGAGGGCCGCATGCTTGCTGTCAACTTCCTGCTGCTCGCTGCGGTGCTGTTCTGCATTGGCGTGTTCGGCGTCATTGCTCGCCGAAACGCAGTGATGGTGCTGATGTCGATCGAGCTGATCCTCAACGCCGTCAACTTGAACCTCGTTGCGTTCGCACTGATGAACAACAACCAGGAGGGCCAAGTGTTTGCCCTCTACGTGATCGCGATCGCCGCTGCCGAAGTCGGCGTTGGCCTTGCAATGGTGTTGATGATCTACCGCAACCGCAAGTCGATCGCCCTCGACGAACTTTCGGAAATGAAGGGCTGACGTGCTCGCCGCAGAAGAAACATACAAGGCACTCGAACTCAGCTCCGGCTGGTTCATGGAGAATGCCTGGCTCATCGCCCTGATCCCGGCGGTCGCGTTCGCGCTGATCATCGCGTTTGGCAAGAAGATGCCGTTCAAGGGTGCCGAATTCGGCCTCGTCTCGATCGGCGCATCACTCGTCATCGCCACCGGCGCCGGCATCCAGTGGATGCAGCGAACCGACTCTGCAGACCACGGCGGTGAAGCAGCGCAGGGCATGATCAATGGCGTCCGGGGAGCACTGCGTGCAGCCGAGGGCGCCGAAGCCAAACCCTTCATCGACCCCGTTGTCAGCCAATGGGTGTGGTGGCAGAACTCTGGCCTCGAGTTCGGCATTGGCTCGCACATCGACGGCCTGTCGATCCTGCTGCTCTGGCTTGTTGCGTTCATCTCGTTCTTGGTGCAGATCTTCAGCCTTGACTACGTCCGTGGCGATCGTCGCTACACGCATTTCTTTGCAGCATTGACGCTGTTCTCGAGTGGCATGCTCGTCATGGTCATGGCGTCGAACATGGTCCAGCTCATCTTGGGCTGGGAGATCATGGGCCTTTGCTCGTTCATGCTGATCGGGCACTGGTGGGAAGACGCCTACAACAGCCACTCGGCACTGAAGGCGTTCTTCACCGTGCGCGTTGGCGACGTTGGCCTCCTCATCGGCACGGCGATCCTGTTCTTTGGTTCCAACCAGTGGGCGATCGACAACCTCGGCACGAACGGCTTCGACATTCGAGCCATTCAGGCATGGGCGCTTTCAGGTGACGGGTCCAGCTGGACGCTGTTGATGGCGTCGGCCACCCTGTTCATTGCGGCAATCGGCAAGTCTGGCCAGTTCCCGTTTCACACGTGGCTGCCTGACGCAATGGCGGGCCCCACTCCGGTCTCGTCGCTGCTTCACTCCTCGACCATGGTCGTTGCCGGCGTCTTCCTCGTCGCCCGCATCTACCCGGTCTTTTGGGAAGGCTTCAACATCGCCAACGGCGGGTTGAGTTTCATTGCCATCATCGGCGGCATCACGATCGTCATTGCGGCACTGCTTGCCTTCGTGCAGGACGACATCAAGAAGGTTCTCGCCTACTCGACGGTGAGTCAGCTGGGTTACATGATGCTCGGCCTGGGTACCGGTGCCTGGCTGCCGGCTGTGTTCCATGTGTTTACGCACGCATTCTTCAAGTGCTGCCTCTTCCTCGCGGCCGGCTCGATCAGCCACTCCGGTTCGCACCACTCCTTCGACATGAAGAAGGACATGGGTGGCCTGCGCAAGTTCATGCCGATC
>CALAHA010000050.1 GCA_937891565.1 uncultured Ilumatobacter sp.
TGCCCTGCATGTGCAGGTACCAGTTGTCCATGCAGCCAAAGATCGGGTCGCGCGTGTCGGTGGGTGTGTCGGTGCTCATCCGAGTGACTCGACGGAGTCGATCAAGTACTTGTTGATGTTGGAGCCACTGGGCGCGAGGCCTTTGCGGGTTTCTTGCCATGCAGCCATATGGTCACTGGCGAAGTGCGCGTCGAGCGATGCCTGACCGTCCCACAGCTCGTAGAGCATGATGCGGTTGTCATCGTTCGGGTCAGGCGAAAAGATGTACTCGGAGCAGCCGGCCTCGTTGAGGGTCGCAGCGACCATGGGTTGCACCGCATCAAGGAACGCAGCCCGTCCTCCTGGTTGAGTAACGATGGTTCCGGCGACGATCAGCATGATCCGAGCGTATTGCACGAGTGGGGCAAGGACCGCAACGGTGGGTCCGAGCGCGGCTCGAAGCCGCGGGCCGCACGAGTATCTGTCACGATCACCGCATGGCCGCTGTCCCTGGAGCTTCTGAATTGCTTGATCCGCCAGCGGTCGGCCGACGATTCGATGCGGAGCGAAAGGTCCGGCTCGGCGACGTCGACCCGCGTGGCGAGCTGCGCCTCGATGCAACGGCGCGCTACCTGCAAGACATCGCGAGCGATGATGCAGCAGATGCCGAACTCGACGGTGCCTGGGGATGGGTGGTGCGGCGTTCGATGATCGATGTGCGCCAGCCGGCAGTGCTCGACGAGGTTGTCATGGTGACGACGTTCTGCACGGGCCTCGGCCGCAGCTGGGCGGAACGAACAACGATCCTTGCCGGATCGCTCGGTGCCGCTATCGCGACCGTGAGCATCTGGGTCCAGGTCGCTATCGGTACTGGCCGGCCGGCTGTGTTGACCCAGCAGTTCATCGATGCGTACGGCCCGGCATGCGATGGCCGCAAGGTCTCGGCACGACTCGCACTGGCGGCGCCGACTGACTTGGCCGGTGGAACACCGTGGGCTATCAGGCGGGCCGATCTCGACCCGTTCGATCACGTCAACAATGCAGCGAACTGGGCGTTTGTCGAGGAGTCGGTCAACGCAATGATGCCGCGCCGTGGCCGTGCCGAGATGGAGTTCATTGGGCCGGTGACGTACGGAACAAGCGTCCAGAGCGTCGTCGAGCGCGCTGACGGAGCGACGTCGATGTGGTTGCTGAACGAGGGCTCAGTGCTCAGCGCAGCGCGCTGGTCGTCGGCCAACTGAACTCAGCGGAGGATGAGGCCGGGCGTGCCAGCAGCTGTCGAGCCAATGTGTGCTGCTTGGTGCCCGGTGGCAGCAAGTTCAGCGAGCACGGCAGCGGTTTCACCGGGGTCGACTCCGAAGACGAGGCCGCCCGACGTTTGTGCGTCAGCGATCAACAGTTGATGTATTTCGCCGTGGCTGCCGGCATCGAGGAACTCGACACCCCACTCGAGGTTGCGGCGCGATCCGCCGGGCATGACCCCTGCTTCGGCGTGATCAACAGAGCCGCTGAGGAACGGCACGGCGTCGAACTCGATAGTGGTGGAGACATGTGATTCGAGCGACATGCGGCCCAAGTGGCCGAGCAGACCGAATCCGGTGACATCGGTACAGCCGGTGGCGCCCGCGCCGACAGCCAGGCGGCAGGCAACGTCGTTCAGTCGAATCATGGAAGCAACAGCCCCAGCGGCTTCGGCTTCGGTCGCAGCACCTGACTTGATTGCCGTGGTCAGCACGCCGACGCCCAACGCCTTTGTCAAGATGATGTCTTGGCCTGGGCGAAGCCCGGCGTTGGTCAGGATGCGGTCAGGATGGACCTCGCCGGTGACCGACATACCGTACTTCGGTTCGGGATCGTCGATCGTGTGGCCGCCAACGATGACGAAACCGCCAGCCGTTGCGATGTCTTGCCCGCCAGCGAGTAGCTCGGACAGCAACTCGATCGGCAGTGCGTCTTTGGGCCAACCGACGAGGTTGAGCGCGAAGAGCGGGCGGCCACCCATTGCATAGATATCGGACACGCTGTTCGCAGCAGCCACTTGGCCCCAGGTGCGCGCATCATCGACCACCGGGGTGATGAAGTCGGCAGTGGAGACGATTGCTCGGTCGTCGTCGAGTTTCCACACTGCGGCGTCGTCGCCGGTGTCGGTGCCGACGAGGAGTTCGTCAGGATGATCGGTTTTGAGATGGCGCACGACGTGTGCCAGTTCGCCAGGGGCGAGTTTGCAGCCTCAACCGGCGCCGTGACTGAACTGCGTCAACCGAATCCGGTCGCGCTCGTTGTCGTTGTCATGCATGTTCGCCCCCTTTCCGAAATTGTGATCTGGTGAAGTTCTACCGGCTCATTCTGGCCGAAGGTCGAGGTCGACCATCAACTCGTTGGCAATGTCTTCAAGTGTTTCGCGGAGTTGGTCCAGCCCCAGTTCGTTCGGAACTCGCAGCGTCGCCTTTGCTTCGAAGAGGAGCTCGCCAGACATCGGCGCCGACGTCGTATTGGTTTCGAGTTCGACGATGCTGACGTCTCGTGTGGCGAGTGCTGCGGAGATCTCACTGATGATTCCGGGGCGGTCCTGGCCAACGAGTTCGAGACGTAACAGGTTTTCCAACGGTTCGTCCTCGGTTGAAGACGAGGCGATTGCGACCTGAACATCGAGAAGACCTTGAGCATTGAGGCCGTCGAGACTGGCCTGGAGGGCTGTGACGTTCTCGTCGGGTACGGAAACAACCACGATGCCCGCAAACTGGCCGGCGAGGCGCGCCATGTGGCTGCGGTCCCAGCTGCCGCCGTGGCGCGCAATGGGGCCGGCGAGTGCGTCGACGAGTCCGGACGTGTCGTTGCCAATGACGGTGAGCACCAGTGTTGCCATTGGTGCAGTGTGTCAGACGTGGCGGGGCCGAGTGCTGAACTCCGACCGACAAGTTCAGTAGGCGGCTACAATTGGGGCGAGTTCGGCCGGTGTTGCACCGTGCATGATCACCGCGTCGGCCCCAAGCGACAGTTGGCGGCGAACCGCAGCGGCACACTGCTGGGCCGAACCGGTGGCTGCCGGTGCAAGCCATGCGGCAGGGAGCAGGGTGGCGATGTGCTCAAGCTGTTCCGTGGTCGCGACAGCGTCGATTGCTCCCTTGATTCCCTGCACCATGTGGTCAGAGCGGAATGCAGTGAGTCGTGCGGGGTCCCAGTTGTTCGTCGTGACCATCAGGTCGCCGTATGCCTGCAGATAGGTGGCGAGGCGACCAACCGTCTTGTTGAGCTTGAGGGTTTCGTCGATGTGGTCGCCGACTGTGGCGAAGCATGACCAAACTTTGACGTTGCTCGGGTCGCGACCGGCCCGTTCGGCAGCCTGCTTGACCGTCGCGACGCAGCGCTGGACCGTCTCGTCGGTGAAGAAGGTGTGGAGGATGACGTTGTCGAAGGCTCGGCCGCCGAGTTCGAGTGTGTTCGGCCCGAAGGCAACGATCGACAGGTCGATGTCTTCGTCGAAGGTCGGGTCGAGTCGGAGCACGGGGTATTTACCGATCGGGCCGTCGTGGCCAATGATTGTTTCTCCGTGCCACAGGCGTCGCATCACCCCGGCGAAGTCCTCCATCTGAGCGGTCGTGATGCGTTCGATGCCGTACGCATCGAAGAGGGGAGCGATGCCGCGGCCAATGCCGAGTGAGAAGCGGCCACTGGTCAGCCGGTGCATCGTCGTGGCGTGAGCGGCCGTGACAATCGGGTGGCGAGTGTTGTGGTTGGTGGCGCCAGTAATGATTTTGATGTGGTTCGACACTGCGCCGACTGCGCCCGACAGGGTGAATGCCTCCTTGATGTTGAAGCGTTCGGAGATGAACACGGCGCCGAGGCCGAGTTTTTCGGCATGGCGTACCTCGTCGATCAGGTCACGGGGTGATTCCGGCGCGCCGGCCAACGTGTAAAACCCCAACTCCGGATGGCGAACCGACGTGTCATCGCTCATGATCAGCGACCGTAGTGGTGCGCCGACTCGCTCGACGTAGCGCACTGTTCGTAGCGTTCTTGCATGATCCGTCTCCGCCAGGTTGCCCTCGTCGCTCACGATCTTGATGCCGTTGTTGGTGAACTCTGTGACACGCTCGGTCTCACTGTCTGCTTTAACGATCCGGGAGTCGGTGAGTTCGGCCTCCACAACGCATTGATGGTGATCGGCGATCAGTTCCTCGAAGTCGTCTCACCGACGAAGCCCGACACCGCCGGTGGCCGCCTGCTCGACAAGCGCAACGGCGACGGCGGCTACATGGCTATTTACGAAGTCGATGACCTGGATGATCGGCTCGAACACCTCGCAGCGCACGACACACGAATCATCTGGGCGGGTGACTTCCCGACAATTCGAGGCCGCCACCTGCACCCTCGTGATGTCGGTGGGGTGATTGCTTCGCTCGATCAGCCGGTGCCGCAGGGCAGTTGGACCTGGGCTGGCCCGACGTGGCAGCCGAACCAAGATGACTCCGTCGTGGCATCGATTGCAGGGGTCACGGTGGGCGCTGCCGACGCCAGTGTGATGTCGGCGCGTTGGCAGGAGCTCGGCCTGCGGACAGCGGTGCGGTTTGTTGCCGCAGGCGAGCGTGGCGAAGGCCTCGATGGTGTTGACCTGGTTGCGAGCGATCGCGACCGAGTCGGCGAATCGCATGACATCGGCGGCGTCACGTTCACGCTCGTGTAAGGGCGGGCGTCTTGCGTGAAAGCAGACGGGCCACGAAGGTCAAACCTTCAGACGCCCGCTGCTGCTCGTGCTCGAGATGAGCTCTGGTCAGTGCAGGCCGGGTGGTTGCAGGCGTGCGAGGTATTCGTTGTCAGTTCGCATGCGTTCGCGCAGGTCGTCGTAGTAGGTGCGGGGCGGGTTGAAGTAGATCTGCCCGGTGTCCATCCGCCCACCATCAGGATGTGAATACGTCGCCGTGGGTGTGGGCGGTGGCCCGGTCGGCAGATTTGGTGACGCGCCTGATGGTCTGATTTGTCGGCCATGGGTGTTGCGGAATTCGAGGCCTTCGGGTTGGTCGGCGTCACCGGTGATGTCGAGTCGGCCTCGGTGGTGCATCCGATGATGTTTGCCGCACACGAGGACAAGACTGGCTGAATCGGTGCGGCCGCCGTGTTCCCAATGAATCAGATGATGTACTTCGAGCCCGAGTGTCGCGTCGCAGCCCGGAACCCGACATGCGCCGTGGTCGCGATGCTCAATCGCGGTGCGGGTGCGGGCCGGCACCACATACTGGGCGCGACCAACTGACACCGGCAGACCGTTCGAGACGAATACGGGTGTGACGGTGCCGTCGCAGGTGACAAAGCGGCGGATTGCGTCGGGGACGTTCCAGCCGGTCGCGTCGGTCATGCCCCGGTCCGAGTGGCCGGTGTTGATGAACAGGTTGACCCGGAACCGGGCGCGCCGAGCCGGGTCAGGGATCGAGTCGAGCGACGTATGGGCCATCTCATGGAGTGCTTCAGCGAGACCGGCACCGAACTCGCCACGCTGGAAGATGCGGTCGCGGGTTTCGTCGAGCGCCGCTTTCACAACCATTCCAGCGTCCGCTTCGAAGCGACCAGTGAGACGGAACGTGCCGTTCTCGTCCTGCCACATCGACAGGAACTCTTCAACCAACGGCACTCCCGCCTCAGACGAATCCACTGCATCGGCATCGGAAACTGCATGTGTATCGGAGTTCGTTTCGCCCGGGGCGACATCGTCGGGCTGCACCCTGGCGCTCGTTTCGGCGTGATCGAGCCGTTCGCGGCCCTCGTCGTCAAGCTTCGGGAACGGATACTTCTGCAGCACGTAACGGAGCTGTGTAACTGTCATCTCGATCGCGTAGTCACGCGACTGCTCATCAGCCCACCCCGGTGCATTCCGCGCAATTGTCGTCATCTGATCAAGCGACAGCTCGCCGCGTCGGAACGCCTCGATTGAGGCGGGGAGCTGATCAGCCCGTTCGGCTATCGCCACGATCGACTGGGCCATTGCGGGTGCAACGCCGGCCCGCCAAGCAACCCACGCCCACATCGACGTCATCCCTTCACCAGCCCATAGACGGTCGTCAGCTAACAAGAGAATGACCCGATCGACAAGGGCAGCGTGTTGGGCGTTGAGCACGCCAACAATGTCGTTGAACTCACGCTCGATCCCGGCTACCGATGACATGTTGTGAGCGTACAGATGTTCGATAAAAAAATCAAGAACAATCGTATGTTTGTTTGGTAGACATGCATTCATGAACGCGCCAGCGGCAACAGCGACCCTCAGCGACGCGTGGGCGAGCTATCGCAACCTCGTGGCTGGCCGCGATTGGTGGGACGAACTGGGCGACACGCGGGACTTCTGGTCGGAGAACTCAGATGCCGACACGGCGACGCATGCGAGTAACGAACTCGTCCACCGCGCGGCTGAGATCGGATTGCACCGTCCTGAATGCGTCGGTGCGGTACGCAACTAGAAGATCTCGGTGAGAACGAGCAGTGCCGCCATGCCGGCGCTGAGCATGAACACCAGGTTTTTGGTTCGTAAGCCAACGATGGCTGCAATCGCGAGTGAGGCCAGCTCGATCGCATCGATGTCGACGCTCGTGCCGCCATCGCCGCCGACTGCCAGGTTGACGGTTAAAGCTGCCAGGACGGCTGGGCCGACGTTCTGAAGTGCTCGTTCGACTGCGACCGGAAGCGAGCGGTCAGCAAGCAACAGGATGAGCCCGGCCCGAAAGGCATAGGTGCCGAGCGTGGCAGCGACGAGCACAAGGAGTGCAGCGCGATGACTCACAGATCCGCCTCAACGCGAGCTTTCAGCGCTGTGATCCGTTGCTCGGCAATCGCTCCGGCCACGACACCGCAGACCGCTCCAACGAGGATTCCGAGGCGGTCGGACAGCCCGGCTGCGAGCAGCGACACGAACCCACCGACCAGCGCAGCGATACCGGCAGGTACACGCTTGATTGCGAAGAGCGCCAACCCGGCAAACATGATCACCGGCGCGAAGTCGAGGCGCCATTGTTCGGGGATGATCGGGCCGATCACCATGCCGAGCGGGACCGCAACGTTCCAGGTCATCGCGAACAGCAACATCGTCGTGACGTAGTAACGACGAAATGAGTCGGGTTCTCGGTCAGATCGCAGCATCGCAAGTGCGAAGACCTGGTCGATCAGCATGAAGGAGCCGACCCAACGAAACCACTTCGGTTGGGCACGGAACATCGGAGCCAGCGCAGCGCTGTACATGACGTGGCGGCTGTTGATGACGAGGATTGCCGAGATGATGGCCCAGAGCGATGCGGTGCCCGCAATGGTGACCATCGTGAGCTGGGCGGCACCGGCAAACACCAGGGGAGCGCTGAGCCAGGCAGCCCAGAGCGGCATGTCGGACTCGGTCATCGCCAAGCCGAGTACGAAACCAAATGGGACCGCAGGAATCAGGAGGGGAACCGCATCGGTGACCGCTTGCCGGTCGACACGGCTGTGGCGTGTCAGTGTTCCCTCGGTTTCCACTCAGCGAACCGTACGGCCCGCGGGTGGATTCGCACCGCGCGGTCTCGACCGCGGCTGGTGTGGTCGGCACCCGCCTCGGCGTGTCGGCTCTAGCCTGGCGCAAGTGCGGCTGATCTCTTACCTGACACCTGGCTATCCGGCCGCTCTGTTCGAAGCCTTAGCCGAGTTGATCGGCGTCGATCTCGGTTTCGAAGTCGGCCGATCGGGCCCTGACCCTGCACTCGATCCGTTCGCCGCAGGCACGGCTGATCTTGGCTGGCTGTGTTCGACATCGTTCATCGAACTCACCACCGATCGCACGCCATCGGTTCAGCAGGTCGGCGTCGCCTGGGTCCCTGACGACCCCGACGCAAACGGCCACCCCGTGTATTTCTCTGACCTGTTGGTGCAGCCCGGCACCAATGCTGGCTCGCTCGAAGATCTCGCAGGCTTGCGCATCGGGTGCAACGATCCGGCGAGCCTGAGCGGCTATCACGCCCTGCGTATCGAACTCGATCGTCGCGACCACGATCCTGATTCGTTCGCCGAACTCGTGATGACTGGTGGCCATCACCACTCGATCGACCAGCTGTTGGCGGGCGAGATCGACGCAGCTGTGATCGACTCGATTGTCAGGACGCGCCGTGCGCGACAGTGGCCTGAAGTGGCCGAGCTGCGGATCGTCGAACGGCTTGGGCCTTGGCCGACGCAGCCGGTTGTGATGCGTGCCGACGCGTCAGCTGCTGAGGTTGTTCAGGTCCGCAAACAACTGCTCGAAGCGAACCATCATCCCGAGATCATGAGCCTCCTGGCAGAATCAGCGCTCGTCGGGCTCGCCGCGACCCCAGACGATCACTGTGCCGGTATTCGCACGGCCATGGAGCGGCTGAGCGTGCGACTCGACTACTGATTATTGATAGCGCTGGTCTGAGCAAGCCACGCCACTGTTGCTTCGACGGCACTGCTTGGCCGTCGGCTCGGCCAGGTCACCGTGTACTGCCGGTTTGTACTGATCGTGGGGCCGACCACTACCAGCGCCTCGCCGTCGAGGAGTTCGTCGAGGAGTCCGGCCCATCCGAGCGCCACACCTCGGCCGAGCATCACTGCTTGCAAGACGCTCGGATAACTGTTGAACTCGACCCGTCGTCGGCCTGGCGTGAGTCGGAGGTCGAACCGTGCAAGCCAGTCGGCCCACGACATCCACGGCCGGTCGGCAGAATCCATGTGCAGTAGAGGCGTCGCGAGAACATCAGCGGCAGGGCTCTCGGGATTCAGACTGTACAAAGCAGCCAGACTCGGAGTCGCAACCGGGAAAACCGACTCGCCAAACAGCGCAACTTCCTCGTGACCCGGCCATGGCCGGGCCGACACGCGCACCGCCGCGTGGAAGGAGCCGTTCGCCAGTTCTGATTCGCGGTCATACAACCAGAGGCGGAGGTCGCGCTCACCGAGTGCATGTTGCAATGAATCGAGGACGGGAAGCACGAGTTGCTGAGCGAAACCGGGCGGCATGGCGAGAACAAAAATGTCGTCGGTCTCGGTGACCTCAGACAGGGTGTGCTCAATGGCGGCGAAGCTGACGTCGAGGCTGTCGGCGAGGGCCCGCCCGGCAGCTGTCAGGGCTACCCGGTTCGATTGCCGATCGAACAGCGCAGTGTCGAGTGCAACCTCGAGCTGTTTGATCTGACGGGTCACCGCTGGCTGGGCAATGCCCAACTCGCGACCCGCTGCCGATAGCGAGCCAAGCCGCGCGGCTGCTTCAAACACCGCAAGTCGCTGGAGCCGATCGACCTGACGAACGAGTTGCCTCATGCCGCACACCCAAGCTGTAGATTCGTTTGAGCCATAACAGCAGAGTATGGCACCTTGCTGAATAAACGACTGTCACGATCGGCAGTCGACGTGCAAACTGATGGTGTGAACGCAGCAACGAGACAAGCCATCATGTGTTCCGCCGAGCGCGGACGGTTACAGGTGGGTGGATATTCGATCCACCCAATGCAACTGCTCGAGCGCCTCGGTGTTCGTGTCGACGCAAATAATCGACAGCGACTGTGGGAGCCGCTTGACGTGCCGGCTGACCTGGCAGTAGTCGGTGTCGAGCAGCGTGAACGCGTGGTGCTGGTTGACTTCAGTGACGGCGAGCGGGTCGAGTTTGAGTTGTCATCGATCTTGCAACTTATTGGTGTCGAAGGCCCAACCAATGCCGACATTCCTCGTCCAGCCCCACGCCCCTGGACCTCGTGCGACACGGAAGTGCCGCTGGTCGACTACCGGGATTTGTGTGATCCTTCGACATCGGATGAGGCACTCATTGCAGCGCTCAGCACGTTCTTCGAACTCGGCTGCTTCGTCCTCACTGACACGCCCGCCGAGGTGGGTGCACTCCGAGAGATCACTCGGCCCTTCGGAAGGATCGCCGCAACCAATTTTGGTGAGCTTTTCGACGTGCGCACCGAACCACGACCCGTCGACCTGGCGTACACCCCGGTGGCGTTGTCGGCCCACACCGACCAGCCGTATCGGGCACCGGTTCCTGGCCTGCAATTTCTCCATGCAATTGTCAACGATGCCCCTGGTGGAGCGTCAACGATGGTCGACGGCCTGGCGGCTGCAGACGCCTTGGCCGAAGCTGATCCTGAAGCCCACGCAGTGCTCACGACCCTGCCGATCGAGTTTCGCTACGACATCGGGACGGACATGAAGCGGGCCGACGGCCCACTGATTGAACGTGCTGCCGATGGAACGTTTCGACAGATGCGATTCTCACCCCGACTCGACTTCGCGCCGCTTGTCGATGCTGATGTCCTCGACGTGTATTACCGCGGGCGCCGCTGGCTCGCCGCGGCGCTGAACGATCCAAGTCGTCAACTGAACTACCGGACGCGATCTGGCGATGTTGTCGTTGTCGACAATCATCGAGTCCTGCATGGTCGGACTGCATTCGATCCGACTCGCGGCGCTCGCCACCTGCAAGGGTGTTACATCGACCACGACGGTCCACTCACCGCTTGGACACTGGCTTGGCGGCGGCTCAACGAACGGAAGCGAAACGAATGAACGAACCGGCAACAACGGAGCAGCGTGTCGTTTCATTTACGGAGATGCAGCACGGCACGGCAGCCGACTACGCGCTGCTCGACGGATTTGAACGGGCCCACGCCAGTGGCTTAGCCGATCGCCTGATCGGCGTACTGGAACGGCTCGACGACTCGCTCGGCGGCTA
>CALAHA010000051.1 GCA_937891565.1 uncultured Ilumatobacter sp.
CTCGCCGCCGCTGGTCCCGACATGGACCAACTTCGCGCTACGTGAACATCTCGAACGCCTCACTGGCCTCGAGGTCGAACTCGATTCGGCAGGCGGCGCAGCCACCGAGGCCGAGCGCTGGATCGGTGAAGCCCGAGGAGTGTCGAGCTACCTCAGCGTTCGGATCGACACCACCGCCGAGTCGGGTTGCGTGATCGACGGGGTCCGCCTGTCCGGTGCGCACGGCAATGCGGCATCGATTGCCCATGTCAACGTCGAACCTGGTGGCAAGCAATGTCGCTGTGGCGCCCTCGGATGCCTCGAGGCGTACGTGTCCTCGACTGCGCTTCAAGCTGAGTTCAATCGGCCGCTCGGCCGTGCCACCCAACCAATGGTGGAGCGCACAGGGATCATGCTTGCTCGCGCCGTGGCCTCAATGTGCGCAACTCTTGACGTCAGCACGGTCTTTGTCTCGGGCAACGTGATCGACGCGCTCGGCGATCCGATGTTCGAAGCGTTTCACCGTGAACTCGCTGTTCGGTCTCGACTGAAGTCGCTGAACGGCTTGCAGATCATTGAGCCGCACGAACGGATCTGGCCGCTGGTGGCGGCCGCCTCGCTCGCGCAGCGTTGACCCCAGCCCCGGTTGCGAGCCCGTTACGAGCCGATTGCTGGCCCGAGTGCTGGCCCGAGTGCTGGCCCGAGTGCTGGACGGAACAGCAGAACGGAACAGCAGAACGGAACTACAGAACGTAGTTGACGCTCGGCTACCGCTCGGTAACCGACACCGATTAACATGTCCTCATGGACCCGACTTACACCGCAGACGCCGAGGCTTACCGAGAAAAAGTCCAGGCCTTCCTCGCCGAGAAGCTTCCTTCCAACTGGGAGGGCATTGGCCGGCTCGAAGGTGAGACGCTGGAAATATTCGTCGGTGAATGGCGCAACACTCTGTACGAGGCGAACTATCTGGCGCCGGGCTGGCCGAAGGAGTTCGGCGGCGCCGGTCTGTCTTCGACAGAACAGGTCATCCTGGCCGAAGAATTCGCGAAGGCAGGTGTGCCGACCGGCGGCCCGAACGACGCATTCAGCATTCAAATGCTCGGCAACACCATCCTCGTGTGGGGTACCGACGAACAGAAGGCGCACTATCTTCCGCGGCTCCTGAAGGGCCACGACACCTGGTGTCAGGGCTACTCCGAGCCGGACGCCGGTTCTGACCTCGGCAATGTCGGCCTTCGTGCCGAACTCGATGGAGACGAGTGGATCCTCAACGGCCAGAAAATCTGGACCTCCGCCGGTCATCTCGCTGACCACATTTTCACGCTCGCCCGGACCGACCCCGATTCGCCGAAGCATAAGGGCATCTCGTTCCTGCTCGTGCCGATGGACCAGCCAGGTATCGAAGTCCGCCCGATCAAAATGATCTCGGGCGATAGCGAGTTCAACGAGGTCTTCTACACCGACGCACGTGTTCCGAAGGACAACGTGATCGGTGGCGTCAACAACGGTTGGGCAGTGGCGATGTCCCTGCTCGGCTACGAACGTGGCGAAGCAGCAGCAACCGGCCCGATCCGCTTCAAGGGTGAGTTCGCCCGCCTGCTCAAGATGGCCCAAGATCGTGGCGTCGCCGACGATCCGGTCATTCGTCAAAAGCTCGCATGGTGCTACTCGAAGGTCCAGATCATGGGCTTCCTCGGCCAGCGCGTGCTCACGCAGTTCCTTGCTGGCCACCACCCTGGCCCCGACGCCGCAATCGGCAAGCTCCAGTGGAGCGAGTACCACAAGGTTGTTACCGAACTGGCCATGGATATTTTGGGCGCCGACGCCCTGCATTGGGAAGGCCGCAAGCCGCCATCCTCGTTCGGCTCCGACGACTCCGGTGCGCTCAATGACCCGTCGTCGTGGATCGGCACGTTCCTCAACGCTCGCGCCGGCACGATCTACGCCGGATCGTCGCAGATCCAGCGAAACATCATCGGCGAGATGATCTTGGGGCTCCCCAAAGAGCCCAGGCCGCCAGCCCCGACGAAGTGATCCGCGCTGCGCTGTCGGTCATCCGGCACCCGGAACTCTGGCTGACAGCGCTTCGTCAGGCGCAGCGAACCGCGCCGCCTGGCTGGTGGAAACGTAAGCCCTTTCTGCCGGTGCCGTCGGGGGAGTACCTCGAATTCCGACTGATCACCCAGTACGGCGATGCCACACATCGACCTGAGCCAGGTGATGTGGTGAAATACCTGCAATGGTGTCGTCAATGGGATCGGCCGCAATGAACGCCCCGGCGCTGATGCGGCGAGCAAATCCTGCATTCCACGACGGGCTCCTTCGTTAGGTTCCGCCGATGCACAGCGCTCTCGTTCTCAATGCCAGTTATGAGCCGCTGTCTGTCGTGTCGTCACGGCGCGCCACGTGCCTTGTGCTTGCTCAAAAGGCCGAGATGCTCGAAGATGATGGCATTGTCCTGCGCTCCGAGTCGCTCAACATCGCTCAGCCGTCAGTCATCCGCCTGCGCTACATGGTGAAGGTGCCCTATGTCAGGCGCTCGTCGATGTCGCGCCGCGGAATTTTCGTCCGGGATGAACACCGTTGCCAATACTGCGGTGGCCACGCCGACTCGATCGACCATGTCTTTCCTCGTTCCAGAGGCGGCCCGCACACCTGGGAGAACGTCGCGGCGGCGTGCACGCCGTGCAACCGCACCAAACGTGATCGCACGCCTGAGGAGGCGGGAATGGAACTCGTTCGACCGTGTCGAGTACCCCGCTCGACGTCTTGGATCGTCGTGTCGGTGAGCTCGATGCCCGACACTTGGCGGCCGTACCTGTCGGTTGCTTCCTGAGCGGCATACTCAATCCATGTTCGAGCGGCTCGACTTCCGCGAGTCGGCAGCTCGCTTTCACGCCCGCGCTATTCCCGACGATCCGACTGTCCAAATCTGGGTGAACCATGTCGCTGGCCCGGCACTCGTGCTCGGCTCGACTCAGCGTGACCGATCAATAATCGACGTTGACGAATGCGCACGGCGCGGTATCGACATCGTGCGGCGACGGAGCGGCGGCGGCGCGGTTCTCCTCACTCCTTGCGAGGTCACCTGGTTCGACGTGATTATTCCCCGCGGTGCTCCTGGCTGGGCACAAGATGTCCACGCACCGATGGTGTGGTTGGGCGAGCGGTTTGCTGCAGCCTGCCATGCGGCTGGCGTGGCCCAAGTGCTGACCGTGAACGACAACTCGATGGTTCGCACAGAATGGTCGGCCTTGGTTTGCTTCGATGGCATTGGTCCGGGTGAAGTGCTCCTCGATGGTCGAAAGCTCCTCGGCATCAGTCAGCGCCGCACTCGGGCCGCCCTGCGCCTGCAGTGTTGCTGGTATCACAAGGTCGATTCGGCCGCTCTGTTCGGTCTGTTTCCAGCGCTCGACGGCATTGACCCGGCGGCGCTCTCGCCGATAGCGACGCTGTCGACGCAGATTTCGGACGACATCTTGCAACACCTCTGTTCTTCTTGAGCGCTCCAAGCAGGACTTCGTCCGACGTCGCTGTCAGTTGCTGTGCTGTCCGGGCGTTGTTTGCTGGGGTCACTCGGCTGCGGTTTGAGCGCACAGTGTGACACAGGCTCGCCCATGAAAAGGCGCTAAATGGGGAGAGATGGTTGACTGAGGGGGTGAATGGGGTAATAATGGGGATTGCTGGGGAAATCTCCCTCGTTCTCCAGCGTGAACAGGCCCATTCCGGGGGAGAGCAGCAGGAACGAGACGCAGCCGGTGTTTGTCGGGATGCACGAGCGACAGCTCGACGAGCGGGGACGGGTGGCACTGCCACCGACCTTTCGGCATCCGCTTGGCGATCTCTGCTACTTGTTCTCCGGCGAAGATGGCTGCGTCAGTATCCGCAGCGTCGATGCCTTCAACGACGAGGCCACTGACCTGATCGCGCGCGTGAAGCGTGGCGAGGCCAGCCGTGACCGCCAGCGTGCATTCGCCGCATCGGCGAGCGAAGCGTCGATCGACAAGCAGGGTCGTGTGACGATCTCGCAAGAATTGCGCAGCTATGCGGGTATTGCGCCGCAGTCGGCAGTCATTGTCCTCGGCGACCTCGACCACATTGAAATCTGGGAACCCGCCGCCTACGACGTGCATTGCACCAACGGCACAGACCAACTGACCGGCGACACGATCGCCACCGGAGCAGAGCAATGAGTGCAGCCGAAGCCTTCAACCATCGGCCGGTGATGCTCGCTGAGATCACGAAGCTCTTTGTCGACGTCCCGGCAGGCACGCTCGTCGACGCGACGCTCGGGGGCGGCGGCCACGCCGAAGCCATCCTCAACGCCCATCCGCACCTCGACATTCTTGGCATCGACCAGGACGCCGATGCACTCACCGCAGCGATGGCTCGACTCGATTCGCAGCACGACCGCCTCCGCACAAGCCACCGCCGGTTCAATGAATTTTCCGAGGCTCTCGCCGACCACGACATCACTGAGATCAGTGGAGCGCTGTTCGACCTCGGCGTGTCGTCGCCGCAGCTCGACCGCGGCGATCGCGGCTTCTCGTACCGACACGACGGTCCACTCGACATGCGAATGAACGGCGACCAGCAGTGGTCGGCGTCAGACGTTGTCAACGGGTACGGCGAATACGAACTCGGCACCGTCATCAAGAAGTACGGCGACGAGCGATTCTTCAAGCGAATCTCGCGAGCGATCGTTGCGGCACGCCCGATCACCACAACTTCCGAATTGGCCGAAATTGTCACGAGCTCGATCCCGGCGCCGGCCCGACGCACCGGTGGCCATCCCGCGAAACGCACTTTTCAAGCGATCCGGATCGAAGTCAACGGCGAACTCGATGTGCTCCCCGATGCACTCGATCAGGCCGTCGAACACACAATGCCTGGGGGCCGTATCGTGGTGCTGTCGTACCACTCTGGCGAAGACCGCATCGTGAAGGAACGGTTCGCCTTTGCTGCCGGTGCCTGCGACTGCCCGCATGATCTGCCGTGTGTTTGCGGGGCAATTCAGACTGTCCGCCTCGTGCGCGGTGTACCGAAGCGAGCAACCGACGAAGAGCGCTCGGCAAACCGTCGAGCAGCATCGGCTCGCCTTCGCGTCGTCGAGCGCATTGAGGCCGTCCGCAAATCGGACGGCCTTCCCGTTGGTTCCGACGCACCGAGCGGGCTTGATCACTGATGGCTGCTCCTCTCCGCAAGCAATCGGCAGTCACCCGCAATTCCGCCGGTGCCGCACAGTCGAAAAAGCCGGCCCTGACGCTGGCCGCGAGCCGTCGTCGTCGCTGGCCTGCTGTACTTGGAGCCTTCGCCCTCTTGGTCGTCCTCGCTGGCATGCTCGGTGCTGCGGTGTTCCATACGCAGCTCGCCGAACGCCAATTAAGAATTGGCCAGCTCGAGCGATCCGTCAATGACGAACGCGAACGCTTCGACGAACTCCGCTACCGACGCGCCGAACTGCGCTCGCCGGTGCGGCTTGCTCGCGCCGCGGGAGATCTCGGCATGGTCCGCGGCGACGCCGGCAAGTTCGTCGAACTCGACAAGTGGGCAACCGCACGCCAGCTCGCAGCAGCCGGCGTGATTGACACCTCCTCACGGCAGGTCATCATCGACACCGACCCACTCGAACAGTTCAGTGACGTCAAGCGCGTCTCAGCGGGCCAGCCCTAGGAGACCACCATGGCAACTCGCTCGCACTCACCGCGCACGCCCGGCCGGAAGCCTGGCCGCAATGACGTCGGGGCTCCGCAAGAGCGCGCGACGAGTCGTTCCGCACGCACCACCGCCCAGCGTTCGACGCCCAGCAAGAGTTCGAGTCGAACAGCAAGCTCGACAAAGGCGCGCCGCGCTGAACCGCAGCGCCGAACCTCGTCGCAGGCTCCTGTGCGCGGTACTGCGACGTCGATCCGCGGTGCTGGCCGTTCGCATGTCGCTCCGGCGAAGCGCAGGGCGGCCCCGTCCAACAAGCGTTCGGCAGCGCGTGCCGTCGAAGCGAACCGCCCCAAGGTCTCGGCCCCGTCGCCCGAGAAACGAGCAAGGCAGCGCGGAGTTGCCTCGCCTCTGCGCCGTCTGCGGATCACCCTCGTCGCTATCGCCGTGGTGCTGCTCGCCATCGTCGGGCGCGTCGCCTACCTCCAAACCAAAGAAGCAGACTCACTGCAATCTGCTGGCGCCGACCAATGGACTCGCTCATATTCGCTTTCGGCACAGCGTGGCACGATGTTCGACAGGCACGGCAACGAACTGGCGATGTCGGTGCCAGCGGCATCTATTTCGATCAACCCGAAATTACTCGTCAACGGAGCCGTCGTTATTCAGGAACTCGACACGCTGCTCGATCTCAGCGATGAGCAGCTCGCATTGCTGCTCAGCGAAGTCGAGAGCAAGGATCGCGGCTTCGTCTACGTCGCGCGACAGGTTGATGCCAACGTGGGTGACTTCATTCGCGCACTTGGCCACGCCGGCGTCAACGTCGACGATGAATCACGCCGGGAGATGCCAGGTGGCGACACCGGGCGCAGCGTGCTCGGCCGAACCAACATCGACGGTGATGGGATTGCCGGTCTCGAAAAGCAGTACAACGACGTGATGACTGGCACAGGTGGATCGATGACCCGTGAAGTCGATCCGAAGCAGCAGACAATCGCTGGTTCTGAATCGATCACGCAGGCGCCAGTCGCCGGCAATGACCTCGTGTTGACCATCGATCGTTCAATCCAGTTTGCTACCGAGCAGGTACTCCTCGAACAGCTCGAACGCATTGGGGCCAAGGGCGGCACCGTCATTGCCCTCGAAACGAAGTCTGGCGAGATCCTCGGTATGGCTTCGGTCCGCAGGGACGACCAAACCGGCGAGTACGGCGTGACGAATGGCAACTTCGCCGCCGTTGATGCCTACGAGCCGGGCTCGGTGGCCAAGGTCATCACGATTGCCGGCGCACTCGACGCCGGCGCTGTCACTCCGGAAACGGAATTTACCGTGCCATGGCGTAAGCAGTACGCCGACGACCTTCTCAAAGACTCCCACGAGCACCCCGACCTGCTCCTGACCGTCTCCGACATTCTCACCGAGTCGTCGAACATCGGCACCATCATGGTGCAGCAGGAACTTGGCCGGTACGAGCATTACGACTACATGACCGCCTTTGGTCTCGGTTCCAAAACGGCACTCGACTTTCCCGGCGAGTCGCCCGGCCTCCTCAAGGACGTTGACGATCTGTGGGGTTCTGAACGAGTGACGGTTGCGTACGGCCAGGGCATGTCGAGCACCTCACTCCAGCTCGTCTCTGCGATCAACGTCATTGCCAACGGCGGCGTCTATGTCGCACCGAAACTTGTGAAGGCGACCGTCGGCCCGGAAGGTCAGCAGACGCCGATGCCCGCAGCCGCAACGCACCGCGTCGTGTCTGAACGGGCGGCTGCAGAGACCACAGCAATGATGCAGCGAGTGGTCTGCGAAGGTACCGCCAAGATGGCCCAAGTCGACCACCTGTCTGTTGCCGGCAAGACCGGTACAGCGTTCAAGGCTGCCGACAACGGCACGTACTACAACGAAGAGGGCGACCGGATCTACTACGCGAGCTTCGTTGGGTTCTTCCCAGCGGACGACCCACAGATCACCATTCTTGTTTCGGTGGACGAACCGCCGGCAGGCACAAGCGACCGCTTTGGTGGCACCGCCGCTGCGCCGGTCTTTGCAGCCCTCGTGCCGACACTGCTGCATGAGCGGAATATTCAGCCAGCACCTGGCAGCGCGGGATGTCCCGAGTGACAGACCCGAACACTGTCGGCTCGCTGGCCGCGACACTCGTCAACATGTTTGGTGGAGCAGCCGCGCAGGTCCATGGCGACGCCGCGACGCAGATCTCGACCGTCACGCACGACTCTCGTGCAGTCGACAGCGGAACGCTCTTCGCTTGTCTGCGCGGTGGACGCGTCGACGGACACGACTTCGCTGAAGCGGCGGTTGAGGCAGGCGCATCAGCGCTGCTCGTCGACCACCGGCTCGACGGGGCCACGGTTGGCGGGGTAACACAACTGATCGTCGACGACACTCGGCTCCGACTCGGGCCGATCGCGGCAACGCTCATGGATGACCCGAGTCGCCGCATGACGACCGTCGGTATCACCGGGACCAACGGTAAAACGACGACGAGCCTGATGATCGAATCGATCTTGGTCGCACACGGCCAACGAGTCGGCGTGATCGGCACGCTGAACGGCCCCCGCACGACTCCTGAGGCACCCGAACTTCAGCAGCGTCTCGCCGAGTTCGTGGCTGATGACTGTTCTACAGCGGTGCTCGAAGTGTCTTCCCATGCACTGGCGCTGCATCGCGTCGACGGAACGCACTTCGACGCCGTTGTCTTCACCAACTTCGGACACGACCATCTCGACCTCCACGGAACGCCTGAGGAATATTTCCGAGCCAAAGCATCGTTGTTCGACGTTCGCTTTGCGCCGCTCGCAGTGATCAACATCGACGACACACATGGCCAGCTGCTGACCGATGTGATCGCTGGCAACGATGGGCCATCGATGCGCGTCGTTGCCTATTCGGTTTCTGAACTGGTCGACGTGGAAGTCACCGCAACGTCGCTCAGCTACGAGTGGAACGGACACCGGATCCACGTCGCGATAGGCGGAGCCTTCAACGTCTCCAACTCGCTTGCCGCCGTTGTCACGGCAACCGAACTCGGAGTCCCGATCGATGACGTCATCAGTGGACTGGGGCGGCTCGATGCCATCCCGGGGCGATTCGAGACAGTCACCTGGCCGACAGGCGTCGACGGCGGTTTTTCCGTCATTGTTGACTACGCCCACACGCCGGACGGGCTGACTGAAGTGATCGCTGCGGCGCGCGCCGTGGTCGACGAATCAGCATCCGTCATCGTCGTGTTCGGCTGCGGTGGCGACCGTGATCAGGGCAAACGTGCCGGGATGGGCGCTGCTGCTGCCGCAGGCGCGGATCGGGTGATCGTGACCTCAGACAACCCAAGGTCCGAGGCCCCGATGCAGATCATTGGTGACGTCGTGGCCGGCGTGTCGAGCAACTACCGTGATCGAGTTACGTTGAACCCCGACCGACGCCAAGCCATCGGCGAGGCCTTGGACGTGGCCCAGAGCGGCGACATCGTCGTCATTGCAGGCAAGGGCCACGAAAAAACACAAGATCTCGGCGACTCTGTTGTCGAGTTCGACGACAGAGCAGTCGCTCAGTCGTTCATGGAAAGTAGTTCTCGATGATCGCTCTCATGATTGCCACGGCGGTCTCGACGTTGGTGTCGCTTTTCGGTACCCGTTACCTCATCGTCTTCTTTCGGACCCGCGGCCAGGGTCAGCCGATTCTCGGCAAGGAAGACCGCGGCCCTGAGCACCAACACAAGCAGGGCACCCCGACAATGGGTGGCATCGCCATCGTTGGTGCAGCGTTCATTGGATGGGTCGCAGCCCACGTCCGCGACCTCGCCTTCTCCAACCAGACCATGATCGTGTGGGTCGGCGTGTTACTCCTTGCAACGATGGGTTTCCTCGACGACTACATCAAGGTTCGGAAAGGCCATAACCGTGGCATTTTCTGGAAGCAAAAGAACTACATCACGATGCTGATGAGCTTTGTGATGGCCTGGGTTCTGGTCGTTGGCACGGGTATCTCCGAGACGATTTCGTTGACACGACCGGAAATCGGCATCGAAGTTCCCACGGTCGTTTGGGTGCTGTGGGCAGGAATTATTATCTGGGCCACGACGAACGCCGTCAACGTCACCGATGGTCTCGACGGGCTTGCTGCAGGCTCAGCACTGATGGGCTTCGGCGCATTCGCCCTGATCGGCTACTGGCTGTTCCGTAACCCTGACGTCTACGACCTCGCCGTCAACCCACTTGATATGGGTGTCTTCGCAGCGGCTTTTGCCGGCGGCTGCCTCGGGTTCCTCTGGTGGAATGCCGCCCCGGCCAAGATCTTCATGGGCGACGTCGGTGCCCTCGCTGTCGGTTCTGCACTCGCGTTCCTCGCCCTGACGACAAACACTCATCTCTTGATCATTTTGATCTGCGGCATCAACGTGATGGAGGCGGGTTCGGTTGCCGTCCAGATGGGTGTCTTCAAGGCCTCGGGACGGACCAAGCGCCTGTTCCGCATGTCGCCAATTCATCACCACTTCGAACTACTGGGCTGGCCTGAGACCACCGTCATCATCCGCTTCTGGTTGATTTCCGGCATCTCGATTGCCACTGCTGTCGCCATCTTTATTGCTGACTTCACCAAGGTGGCGGGCGGCTTGTGACTGCACTGGTCTACGGCCTCGCTGTCGCCGGTGAGTCGACCGTTCGCGCACTCCTGCGACACGGCGTTGCAGTCAAGGTTGCCGATGACACGATCACCGATGTCCGGCGCGCTCTGGCGTCTGAACTCGGTGTCGAACTGGTCGACGCCGCACAGACCACTGTCGAGAAATTGCTCGACGGGTGCACCATGCTGTGTCCGGCACCTGGTGTCGCTGAACACCACCCGATCATCGTGGCGGCGCAGCACCTCGGGCTCGACGTCGTTTCGGAAATTGAGCTGGCCTACCGGTGGGAACAAGCACGCCCCAACGGTCCGCGCCCGATGCTCGCTGTCACTGGGACCGATGGCAAGACCTCGACCACCAAGCTCACCGTCGCAATGCTCGAAG
>CALAHA010000052.1 GCA_937891565.1 uncultured Ilumatobacter sp.
AGTCGCCGCATCTCGTCGATCGTCGCGTTGACGGCAGCGGTCGCGATCGCCGTGCCGGAATAGGTGCTGCCATGGTCGCCCGGCTCGAAGACCGCTGCCACCTCGGTGCGCGCCCAGCACGCTCCGACCGGCATGCCGTTGCCCATTGCCTTAGCCAGAGTGACGACATCGGGACGCACCCCGGCGTGCTCAAAGCCGAACCACTTTCCGGTCCGTGCGAAGCCGGTCTGGATCTCGTCGATCATCAGTAGCGCGCCGGTTTCGTCGCAGATCTGGCGGATGCCCTGCAGATATTCGGTCGTTGCCGGGTTGACACCTCCTTCGCCCTGCACCGATTCGATCAGCACGCCAGCAACGGTTCCATCGACCGCTGAGCGCATCGCATCAAGATCACCCCAGGCCACGTGCTTGAAACCTTCGGGCATCGGTTGGAACGGCTCGTGCTTGGCCGGCTGACCAGTCGCAGCAAGCGACGCCAGCGTGCGACCGTGAAAGCTGCCGAGAGCGCTCACGACCGTGTGGCGACCTCGGCCACCGTGCTTACGGGCCAACTTGATGGCGCATTCGTTCGACTCGGCGCCTGAGTTCGTGAAGAACAGTTGCCCATCGTCGCCGGTTGCTTCGTGGAGCAAGGCGTTGACCTTGAGTGCCGCCTCGGTCGCTGTCGGGTTGGCGAAAAAGTTCGACACGTGCAGCAGCCGGTTTGCCTGCTCCGAGATTGCTGCAGCAACCACCGGGTTGGCATGGCCAAGTGACGTGACGGCGATCCCAGCAAGAAAGTCGAGGTAACGCTTGCCGTTGGTGTCCCACAACTCGGTGCCACTCCCCCGTTCGAACATGATCGCGGGCGGCCCAAACACCGGCATGAACGGACACTGCTGCGCCGCCTGGGTATCAAAGTTGTGGCTCATTGAGTCGCTCCTGCGTGTGTGATCCCTGCGTGAGTGATCATGGTGCCAATGCCGGCGTCGGTGAACAATTCGAGCAGCAACACGTGCGCCACCCGACCATCGAGGATGTGGCCGCCGTTGACACCGTTGCGGACGGCATGCGTGCAACTCGAAATCTTCGGGATCATGCCCCCGACGATGGTGCCGTCATCGACAAGCGAATCGAGTTCGTCGGCAGTGGTCTGGCGGATGAGCGTCGCTGCGTCGTTGACGTCGCGGCGGAGGCCTTCGATGTCGGTCAGGTAGATCAGTTTCTCGGCGTCGAGCGCTTCGGCAATTGCCCCTGCTGCGGTGTCGGCGTTGATGTTGTATGCCTGACCGGCTTCATCGCAGCCGATCGTCGCAACGACCGGAATGAATTCGTTGTCGAGCAATCCGTTGATCACCTCAGGATTAATGGCGGTGACATCGCCGACGAAGCCGAGTTCTGGGTCTCGGGCATGCGCCCGGATCAGCCCGCCGTCGACGCCGCTGACACCAACGGCGTAGTTGCCATGCACGTTGATCGCTGCGACGAGTTGCGGGTTGACTTGACCTTTGAGCACCATGCGGGCAATCTCAACGGTTTCGGCGTCGGTGACGCGCAACCCGTTAACAAACTCAGGCACTTTGCCGAGCCGCTCCATGAGCGCAGAGATTTGAGGCCCACCACCGTGGACGACGACCGGCCGCATCCCGACGAGACGCATCATCACGATGTCTTGCGCGAACAACGCCAGCGGGTCGTGGCCTGACGTACCTGCGAGCGCATTGCCGCCGTACTTGACGACGACGGTCTTGCCAGCGAAACGCCGAATATACGGCAGTGCCTCAGCGAGTGTCTCCGCCTTCAACGAGGCCGACATGTCAGTAAGTGCACTCACGGTGCGACCCCCACAGTGGTCAGGCCAGCAGCTTCGTCGATGCCGAGCGCTACGTTGGCGGCCTGAACCGCTCCGCCGGATGCACCCTTGGTCAGATTGTCAATCGCACACATTGCGACGACCGTGCCGGTCCGAGCGTCGTATCGCGCCGAAACGTGAGCAGCATTAGAGCCAAGGACTGACTTCGTCTCAGGCGGCCGTTCGATCACGCTGACAAATGGCTCGTTGACATAGCAGTCGTTGAGCGCCGCCATGACGGCATTGGCTGATGCCGCGTTGGTCGCTGGCGCCGTACAGGTCGCGAGGATGCCGCGGTTCATCGGCACGTGATGCGGTGTGAACAGCACTTGAGCGCCGATCTCTTGCTCGATCTCAGGGGTGTGCCGGTGGTTGAGCAGCCCGTAGGCCCGAGCGTTCGAGTCGATGCTGGTGAACATGTTCACCTCGGTCGCCGTGCGGCCGGCGCCAGTGATTCCCGTCAAAGAGTTCACGGAGATACCAGAAGTGGCAATCAGCCCCGCATCGACGAGCGGCTTGAGTGCAAGCGCTGCAGCCGTGACGTGGCAGCCGGGTGTGGCGATCAACTGTGCACCCTTGAGGTGTTCACGATGGAACTCTGGAAGGCCGTAGACCGCCTCGGCAAGCAACCCTGTTTGGGTGTGTTCGAAGCCGTAAAATTCTGGGTACTGGGCAGTGTCGCGCAGCCGGTACGCGGCCGACAGATCCACGATGCAGCCGACCTTTCCAACGAGTTGGGGGGCGAGTTCCATCGATGCTTCGTGCGGAAGCCCGAGGAACACAAGATCGAGCCCCTCGGCTGCGGCGGCGTCGAATGACTCAAAAACCAGGTCCGGGTACGCCCCGACCAACGATGGGTACAAGTCGGCCGCACGACGACCGGCCATCGAGTCGCCTGTCGCCAGGCACATGTCGAAGTTCGGATGTTGTGCTGCCAAACGCAGCAACTCGGCCCCGGTGTAGCCGGATGCGCCGATGATGCCGACGGAGATCTGCTCACTCATTGCATGATCATACAACGTAATGTATGAACATGCACACCGCCTCCGGTGGAGGGCTGCGTGGCAGGTCGATGAAGCGACATCGACCGTGACGTGTATTTCACCAGCGAAGGGGCAGACTGTAGGGGTGTTCGGCATCGCACCTGCAACCAAAGGCCGGTTGCTGGTCGCCACGCCGCCGCTCGACGATCCAAACTTTGACCGTGCGGTGATCTACGTCCTGGAGCACCACGATGACGGCGCCGTTGGCGTGGTCATCAACCGGCCGAGCGATGAAGCGCTCGACGAGCCACTCGACCGCTGGATCGACCTCCAGACTGTCCCATCGTCAATCTTCGATGGCGGTCCGGTCGAAGACAGCGCACTCATCGCTCTCGCACACACCAAAAAAGGTACGGGCGAGGACGAAAACCTCACCCAAATCGTCGGCGACATCGTGTCGGCCGACCTCACCGCTGATCCAGCCATCGTTGCCGCTGCAGTCGACTGTGTCCGCGTGTTCCGCGGGTATGCCGGCTGGGGTCCCGGACA
>CALAHA010000053.1 GCA_937891565.1 uncultured Ilumatobacter sp.
TCGAATGTCTGTGGCCAACCGCCGCCGCCACCGAAGCGCCCCAGCTTTCGATACTCGACGTTGAACGTTGCCCAGCCCCTGCGGCGGGCATCGCGGACCAGCAGCCCCATGACCCAGCGGTTGTATGGCGTGGCCCAACTGCCGCCATGTACGAAGACGACAATCGGCTGCGGCGTTGCAGGTCGACGGCAGGCTCGAAGCACCCCGAACTGATTCCGCTCACTGCCGTATTTGACCCGTTGTCCGCCGAACATTTCCTTGAGTGTGGCAGGTCAGCGCACCGTCAGGCGCTCTTCGAACTCCGAGTTGCATCCGAGTTGCATCCGAGTTGCAATGGTGCTTTGCGGCCCTGATCGCTGCCAGAATGCGGCGATGCCTGAAACTGATGCCGAGCTCGCCACGCGGCTCGCCGTCCAGGCAGGCGAACTACTCGTCCAACTGCGCGGCGAGATGTTCGCTGCTGGTGCCTCGATTTGGGACGTCCGCGACTCGGGTGATGCAGCAGCGCAACGCTTCATCGCCGGCGAACTCCACACACACCGCCCTGACGATGCTGTGCTGTCAGAAGAGGGCTTTGAAGATCCACGGCGTTACGACGCCGACCGGGTCTGGATCATCGACCCACTCGATGGCACCAGGGAATACGGCGAACAGGGCCGCAGCGACTGGGCCGTGCATATCGCACTTTGGGAACACGAAGCTTTTGGCGCTGCTGCAGTCAGTCTGCCCGCCGTCGACATGGTCTTTTCGACCGACCCAGCACCGCCGATGCCGGTCCTTGACCGCGACCGTCCGCGCCTGATCACCTCACGACACCGGGCCCCGTACGCCGCTGTGCTCGTTGCCGAGGGGTTGGGCTGCGACGCTGTGCGCCTCGGATCGGCCGGAGCAAAGGCGATGGCCGTGGTGCTGGGCGAAGCTGACATCTACGTCCACGACGGTGGCATGTACCAGTGGGACTCCGCAGCTCCTGCCGCTGTTGCCCTGGCCGCTGGCTTCCATGCCAGCCGACTCGATGGGTCGCCGCTGATCTACAACGATCGCGACGCATGGCTTCCCGATTTCTTTGTCTGCCGACCAGAACTGACCGAAGGCGTACTGAAAGCGATGTGGGGATGAGCGACACAATCCGATGCGACATCGACGGGCCTGTGGCAACGGTGTCGCTGCATCGGCCACACCGCCACAATGCGTGGACGGGTCGGATGCACGCCGATTTCCGAACGGTCATGGCCGACCTCGAACACCGCGATGGGCTTCGTGCGGTGGTCGTCACCGGCACGCCGCCGGCGTTCTGCGTCGGCGGCGACTCCGACGCTTTGGCCGGCCACGTCGACAAAGGTGGCTACGACACTGGGATGCCACCCGAACCGGCACAGCCCGGAGCCGGCGACATCTTCGAAGGGCGACTCAACGCCGACTTCGCCTGGCAGCTGGGGTATCGCCTTCCAATCATCGCTGCGGTCAACGGCGCTTGTGCCGGGGTCGGACTGGCCCTCGTGACGTTCTGTGACCTGCGATTTGTTTCGGCGACTGCGAAATTGACGACTGCAGCACCGAAGCTCGGCCTTCCCGCCGAGTACGGGATGAGCTGGACGCTCCCCCGGCTCGTGGGCGTGACGCGCGCCAACGACCTCCTGCTCTCGGGCCGGATTGTCACCGGTGCCGAAACTGCTGACTGGGGTTTGTGGAACGGCGTCGAAGCCGATGGTGCACAGACGTTGGCCGCAGCACAGGCTTATGCGCAGCTGCTGGCCACATCGACCGGGCCGAACGCCCTGACAGTCACCAAGCAACAGCTCGCAGCCGACCTGCTCCGGCATGACCCTGCTGCGTCTGTCCGTGATTCGATTCGGTTGCTAGATGTGTCAATGGGTACTGCCGAATACGCCGAGGGCGTCGCTGCACTACGCGAGAAACGTCCACCGAATTTTTAAGTCGGTGAGCTGGACCGTCGAGCGCTAGGACGACAGCGCTTCGATAACAGCCGACGGCGCCTGCACCAATTCGATCAGGACGCCTTCGCCCGAGCGAGGCGACTCATCGTTGCCCTTTGGATGGAGGAAGCACACGTCGTACCCCGACGCTCCCTTGCGAATGCCGCCAGGCGTGAAACGCATGCCCTGCTCGGTCAACCACGCCACCGCTGCCGCGAGGTCATCAATCCAGAGGCCGACGTGATTGAGTGCGGGGCTGTGCACCTTCGGCGACTTGTCTGGGTCGATCGGTTGCATCAGGTCGATCTCGACTGCGTGCGGCCCTGAGCCGAGCTGCAGGATGTCTTCATCGACGTTCTCGGATTCGGCGACGTAGTCGCCGACCTTCTCGACGCCGAGCAGGCCAGTCCAGAGCCCGGTGAGTGCTTCCTTGTCGAGCCCGCCGATGGCGATCTGCTGAATACCGAGCACGTTGAACGGTCGTTTTGTCATTGCTTGATGTTGGCACCCTGAGGGCACCACCGAACAATTTGACGCCGTTATCGCCAACTCAGCGTGTGGTTCGAGCGTGCGCCGGACGCAGTAGCGCACGCTTGCGGAACAGTTGCGTCGCGAAGACGGACACGACACACACTTCAGCGACAGTGAAGACGATTGCGATCATTCTCAGGTATCGGCCGCTGTGACATGTCCCTTGAGCCTTATTTCTGTCAATCTCAGCAATGGCGAACGCCTCAGATTCAGGCATCCTTAGCTGATGACGTCACGGTCGACCACTCCGAGTGCCCCGTCCGACACTGGCTGGGCAGCGTTCAGCGAGGATGGCCCCTGGGACGTCCGCCGCGAAGAAGTTCGATGGGTGGAGCTTGCTGCCACGCTGCGATCCCAAGCCCAAGCCGAGGTCCCCTCTCTCACCAAGCCGTCCAGGCTGCCTCCGGGGTCGCGTGTCGTCAGCGTCTCGGCTCGGCTTGCTCTGGCGGTCACCCCATGGTTGATCTCGAAGAGACGCGGGAAGTTCGACACGCCTGAGGCCAGTCGAGCAGTGATTTCTCGTCGGCTACGCGAGGCTGCCGAGATCCTTGGACCGACGTACATCAAGCTCGGCCAGATCATTTCGTCGGGCGACGGCCTGTTCCCAGCCGAGCTCGTCGCAGAATTCAAGAAGTGCCGCGACCAGGTTCCAGCTGAACCCTTCGACGTAGTTCGCCGCACGGTCGAAGAAGATCTTGGTGCCCGGCTTGAAGACATCTTCGAATCATTCGAGGAAACCGCGCTGGCCGCAGCGTCGATTGCCCAGGTCCACGTCGCCCGCCTCAAAACTGGTGAGGAAGTCGTTGTCAAGGTCCAGCGCCCGGCCGTGTCTGCCTACGTCCGCAAGGACCTCCGCGTGATGGCTTGGCTCGCTCCGCACCTGGTCGGCCGTATTCCGGTCGCGGCGCTCGCCAATCCGCCGTCGCTCGTCGAACTGTTCGCCGAGACAATCGTCGAAGAACTCGACTTCCGGATGGAGGCGGCGAACATGCTTGACGTCGCAGCGATGCTGCATGATCTTGGCCAAGAGCGTTACGTCGTCCCGCGCCCGCACCCTTCGCTCGTGACTCGACGGGTGCTCGTGATGGAACGATTTCACGGCTTCAACTTCGATGACGTGGCCGGCATGCAAGATGCTGGCATTGACACGGTCGACGTTGTCCGGACGGCAATGGTCGCGTTCATGGAGGGCGCTGTCGTCGAAGGCATCTTCCACGGCGACCTCCACGGCGGCAACTTGCTTGTCCTCCCAGACGGCCGAACCGCCCTCCTTGACTACGGCATCGTCGGACGACTCTCCGGTGGGCGCCGCAATGCATTCCTGCGTTTCATGCTGAGCGCAACGACCAACGATGCGAAGGGCCAAATGGCGGCTCTGCGCGACCTCGGAGCGCTCCCGTTAGACACCGACCTCGACGCCGTCATCAGCGACCTCAGGCTCGACGAGGCGACGATCGACCCCACGACCCTGAGTGGCGAGGAAATGGTCCATGAGGTGCAGCGAATCGTGAAGGCGCTGCTGGGTTATGGCGCCAAGCTCCCCAAGGAACTGATGCTCTATGTCAAGAACCTCGTGTTCCTCGACGGC
>CALAHA010000054.1 GCA_937891565.1 uncultured Ilumatobacter sp.
CGGGATGGATGCGGGATGGATGCGGGATGGATGCGGGATGGAAAGCTGATTGTTGTTCGGAGATGTTCAGGCTGGCTCGGCGATTGCGCTCGACGCAGCCTTGCGACATGTCGGGCACCGGCCCCAATAGATGACTTCGGCCTCGTCGATTTCGAAGCCATGCTCGTCGCTGGCGGTGAGGCAGGGGACCTCGCCTGTTGCGCAGTCGACGTCGAACATGGTTCGACAACTGCGGCAGATGAGGTGGTGGTGATTGTCGCCGACTCGGGTTTCGTAGCGTGCCGGTGAACCGGCTGGCTGGATCCGACGAACGAGGTTCTTGTCGACGAGCATGCCGAGCGAGTCATACACCGATTGGCGAGAGATCGAGCCGAGTTGCGAACGCACCTCGTCGCCCAACTGGTCGGCCGTGGCATGGGGGTGCTCGGCAACGACGCGCATGATCGCAAGCCGTTGAGCAGTGACCTGCACGCCGTGTTGGCGGAGAAGTTGGATCGCTGCGTCAGGCACAAGACCATTCAAGCACTAGTTTTGGACTCTGTCAACTATTGGTGCATGTTGAGTGAGCTTTGCGCCTCAGATCTGTCATGCCTCGCGTGGAGCGTTCAGTTGAGGTTGTACCGGTCGGCGTCGGTGACGAAGTCGGCGTGCCCATACATTTCGAGCAGTGCGGCGAGGCGGCGGTTGAGTCGTTCGTCGATGCGGCCCGAGACAACGGGGAGCCGGAGACCCACCCGGTAGAACGCGGTCTTGAGCGCCAATGATCCTGCTGCGACGCCGGCGGCGACCTTCTCGCGTCGGTTGAAGGTGATGCCGATTGCCGCAGCTCGTTCGGTGTCGCCACCGAGGAAGCTTTTGATCAATACGAACTTCGAGAACCCGTTCTCGAGCCATGTATGCAGTCGGCCCGTGATCGACGACGTGTCGAACAGGTCGGCTTGCATGGTGCCGCGCACGAGCGCACCGCACGTTTCGTCGTCGTACCCCTCGCGCAGCGAGACGTGCCGGGCGATCAGGAGGTCGACGATCTCTTGGGGCGTTTCGCCGAGCAAGTTCTCCGGAAGACCGAGCAGGAAACAGCGGTAACGCGAGAGTTCGACGCTGGCGCGCTGCTCGGGGGTGAAGTCGGTTTGCCCTTTCTTCAGGAGTTGTGCCGACAGCAAGAAGACGCCGATCAACCCGGCCGGCATTTGGTCGGCCTGCGGAATCGGAATGCCGTAGGTCGCAACATCCCATTTGCCTGAATTGAGGATGTGGTAGCGAACCATCGAGTGCATGATCCGCACCTTCGCTGCGGCCTCGAAACCCTTGCCGGATCGGTCGAGGGCTCCGGGCATCGTCGTTGCGGTGAAGAAGCTGGCCGTCTCAAAGACTCGCTTGGCCGCTGCCTCGTCGGAGAGCGTTCCGGTCATCGTCATGGGGAGGGCGGCGTACTTGTTCAAGAAGGTCGCGAGGAATGCTCCGCGGATTGCCAGTGGGGTGGCGGTCGCCATCGGGATTCGTTCGGCTCGGGCTCCTTCGGCCACGAGTTTCATGTCGACCCAGGCGGGCGTGGCCTCCATCGCGGCGATCAGATCGACGAGTTCTTGTGGTGCGTTCTCAACACTCTCGACGCCACGTTGGCAAGCAGCCTCCAGCATCTCGATGAGAGTCCGGAAGCCGTGCGTGGGGATCAGTGCGGCGTAGGCGTCGGCAATACGGTCGCCGGTCATCGTGGCATTGCGCATCGTCTCGAGCAGTTCGGGCCGGTCGAACACTCGACTGACCGCGTCTCTGGACGCAGCGAATCGATCGTCGTCGAGGGTGGACTCGCTATCGAGACGTTCAGGCACGAGGGCGAAGTCGACAGCACCGTAGATTTTAGGGATGTCATCGCGTTGCTGAGTGACGCTGTCGGCATACGAATGTTGCTGCATCTCGGTACCTACCCCTTGTTCGTTACTCATTGTCACTCATTGTCGAGTCGACCCGATACCACCGTAGGCCAAGAGGGGCGTGGGCTGAGTGCTCGCGCCGCCGGGGGAGGGGGCAGGTATTCTCGCCGTCATATGCAAACCCAGCTGTTCATCGGTGGCCAATGGCGAGCGTCATCCACGGACTCGACGTTCGACGTGTTCGATCCGGCGACGGGTGAGCTGATCGTGGCCGTTGCATCGGCGTCAGCCGACGACGCCACGGCCGCGTGCGCCGCGGCCCACACCGCACAGCAGCGTTGGGCCGCTGTCGCTCCACGCGCGAAAGCCGAGCTTCTCCGGCGCTGTTTTGAACTCATGCACGACCACAGTGACGAACTCGCCCGGCTGATCGTGCGCGAGTCAGGCAAGCCCCTCGCAGATGCCGTCGGCGAAGTTGGATACGCCGCTGAGTTCTTCCGCTGGAACTCCGAAGAGGCCGTGCGTATCCGTGGCTCGATCGGAACGGCACCGTCGGGCACTAACCAGATCATTGTCCGCCATCCTCCAGTCGGCGTCGTGGTCATCGTCACGCCGTGGAACTTTCCGGCCGCGATGATCACCCGCAAGCTGGCTCCAGCGCTCGCTGCTGGGAACGCCGTAGTCATCAAGCCGCCCGCCGAAACCCCGCTCACGGCGCTCCGGCTAGCCGAACTGTTCGCTGAGGCGGGGATACCCGACGGCGTGATCAACGTGACGCCAGCCGCTGATGCCGGTGCGTGGTTCGATGCTGCCGTGGACCATCGGGCGACCCGCATGGTGTCGTTCACCGGCTCGACTGCGACGGGGCAGAAACTACTGCGGCGTTGTGCCGATCGGGTCCTCAAGGTCGTGATGGAACTCGGCGGCAACGCGCCGTTTATCGTGTTTGATGATGCCGACATCGATGCCGCCGTGGCCGGTGCGATCACCGCCAAAATGCGCCACTCAGCGCAGACCTGCACGGCCGCCAACCGTTTCTTCGTGCAGGCTGGGGTTGTCGACGAATTCACGACGAAGCTCGCGGCGGCCATGCGTGCAGTCGCGATTGGGGAGGGCTTCACCGCAGGGGTCGAGTGCGGCCCGCTGATTCACGAGGCTGCGGTCGACAAAGTCGAGGCGCTCGTCGAAGCCGCCGTTGCGGCCGGCGCAAAAATTGAGGCGGGCGGTCATCGGCTCGATCGACCAGGCAGCTTTTTCGAGCCGACCGTGTTGAGCAGCGTCGCGTTCGATTCTCCGATCACCCGCGAGGAAATCTTTGGCCCGGTGGCTCCAATCATCACCTTCACCGACATCGACGAGATGATCGATCACGCAAATGACACGGAAATGGGTTTGATCGGTTATGTCTTCACCCGCGATCTCGCACGCGGCCTCAACGTCAGCGAGCGACTCCAAGCCGGAATGGTCGCCCTCAATCGCGGGGCCATCTCGGACCCGGCAGCTCCCTTCGGGGGCATGAAGCAGTCGGGTCTTGGGCGTGAGGGTGCCAGCGAAGGCATCTACGAGTTCTGCGAGACGCAGTACATCGGCGTCGCTTACTGAGTCAGCAGTTGCTTCACCACTCGGCGCCAGGCTGACGGCGTTCCGCGCCACCACGCAGTTCGAATTTCGACAGGCGCGCATCGAGCACTTCCACCAACCGATCGACGTGCTCGGAGGAGAACGTAAGCGGCGGCCGGATCTTGAGCACGTTGGTGCTTGGCCCGGTCAACCCAATGAGGATGCCGTCGTGGCGGAGCTCCGTTGCGAGCCGACGGCCGTCGGTGTACGACATTGGTGCGCGCGTTGCGCGATCGGCAACGAGGTCGAGGCCCCAGAACAGACCGCCACCCTGCACGTTGCCGATCACGTTGTGCCGCGTGGCGAGTTCGGTGAGTTGGGTCGACAGTCGAGCGCCCATGGCGCTGGCGTTGTGCAGCAGCTGTTGGTCTTCGATCACGTCGAGCACCGAGTTGGCGACGGCTGCCGACACCGGGTTGCCGCCGAAGGTGTTGAAGTACGACCGTCGCTCAGCGAACGCGGCGGCAATCTCGGGGGTGGTGACGACAGCCGCCACCGGATGCCCTGCACCCATCGGCTTGCCGATCGTGACGATGTCCGGCACCAGGCCGTACGACGTGT
>CALAHA010000055.1 GCA_937891565.1 uncultured Ilumatobacter sp.
GGCGAGCGCCCAGTTCATCAACGCCGTCCGGGCGCCTCCGACATGAAAGAAGCCTGTCGGTGAGGGTGCGAATCGAAAGCGAGGGTGAGAGGTCATTTCGTGATCGACGCTATCCGTCGACGGTGTCGTGGATCGACCATCTCGCACAACCTTTCACCACCGACGACTCTGCTGACCCCTGCCAAGACTGCGGTGAACTGAGTGCTCGTTCCTCTCCCTTTTGGAAAATCTCGGCCGTTTCAACACTGTCGGGCGCACCGACGAGCAGCGTTCAGCGCGTTGCCTTGACCGTGAGGTTGCGGAGTTGGCGGAGTGCGACCGACAGCGTCGTGAGATCGAATGATTCGGCCCGACGAATCTCGGTCTCCATGTCGATCATCCGAGTGTAGGCCGAACGATTGGCCTCAATCCAGGCCTCTGGCGAGCCGTCGGCCGTGCGGATCACGTGAGCTGTGAGGTCTGCAAGGACCGTCATCAAGTCGTCGCGGAGCGACCCGCGGGCCTGCGTCTGCCAGCGATCAGAGCGCGGTAACGCACCAATGCCATCCCACAGCCAGCCGACGTCGAACGATTCGAAAACCGACCAGTACGTCGTCCCAGCATCGGCCACGTTGCACGACTCGGCGTGGGCGATCTCGATGACATCGAAGCTCGTGTGCAGCCACGGCCAGCGCGCGGCCCGGGCTGCCAGCTCGGGCGGGACGCGTGCTGCGATCCGTTCCTCACGGACAGACCGGATTTCGTTGGCCACACGGCCGCCGACCACGTCGTCGAGCGACTCGCTCAGGAAGGCGAAGCCGGCCGAGAAGGTGTCGATCACTGCAGCAATGTCGATGGGTGCGTGACGCCGTCGCAGCAGCCACGTCGTGGTGCGTTCGGCCATCCGCCGGACGTCTAAGAAGAGTGCGATCTGCACGTCGAGGTCGACCGAACTTCCGAGTGAGTCGACCTCCTGCCACAGATCGGTGAAGCCAACAGTGTTCCGGGATGCAACAAATGCTCGGGCGACATCGGCAACCGATGCGCCAGACTGCTCGGTCATTCTGTGATCGAACGAGATGCCTGCGAGATTGACCATATTGTTGACCAGGCCGGTGGCAATGATCTCCCGACGAAGCCGATGCGTCCGGATGGCCTCGGGGAACCGCTCGCCCAGCGGACGGGGAAAGTACTCGAAGAGGTCGGCTTCGAGTACCGCCTCGTCGGGGAGATCGCTCGCGACGACCTGCGCGATGTCAGCATTCTTTGTCGACGCAATCAGGATCGCGAACTCAGGAGCACGAAGCCCACTGCCTGCACCCTGACGTTCTGCCATCTGCTTGTCATTGGGAAGCGCCTCAAGTGCCCGGTTGAGGTGTCCCTCCTCCTCGAGGGCATCGAGGTAGCGTGCGTGGACGTTGACCATCGACAACGACTGTGTGCGAGCAATCATCAACGCGAGCGTTTGTGCACGGTTGTCGTCGAGCACCAATTCAGCGACCTCGTCGGTCATCTCTTCGAGTACGGCGTTCCGATCGACGTCAGAGAGCTCGCCACTGGCGACGAGGCTGGCGAGTGCGATCTTGATGTTCACCTCATGGTCGCTGCAGTCGACACCAGCGGAGTTATCGATGGCATCGGTGTAGATCAAGCCGCCGGCCATTGCGTACTCGACCCGACCGAGCTGAGTGAGCCCCAGGTTGCCACCTTCACCGACGATGCTGCAGCGCAAATCCGCGCCATCAACTCGGATTGCATCGTTCGCCCGATCGCCAACCGACTCGTGCGACTCGGTGGTCGCCTTGACGTAGGTCCCGATGCCGCCGTTCCATAACAGCTCAACAGGCGCTCGGAGGATGGCCGACAGCAGCGCGTTCGGAGCCAATTCGGTGATCCCCTCCCCCAGGCCGAGCGCTCCACGCACCTGATTCGAAATCGGAATCGACTTGAGCGATCGGGGGTACACCCCACCGCCCTGCGAGATGAGCCCCGTGTCGTAGTCGGCCCAACTTGAGCGCGGCAGGTCGAACAGCCGTTGCCGTTCGGCGAAGGAAACCGCAGCATTCGGGGTGGGGTCGAGGAAGACGTCGCGATGGTCAAACGCCGCGACGAGTTTGAGGTGCGTCGACAACAACATGCCATTGCCGAACACGTCACCCGACATGTCGCCGATGCCGACAGCGGTGAGCGTGTCGGTCTCGATGTCTTTGCCCATCACCCGTGCATGGCGCCGCACACTCTCCCATGCGCCGCGCGCCGTGATACCCATCACCTTGTGGTCGTAGCCGTTACTGCCACCGGACGCGAACGCATCACCGAGCCAGAAGCCGTATTCATCGGCCACCTCGTTGGCGATGTCGCTAAACGTCGCCGTTCCCTTGTCCGCTGCGACAACGAGGTACGGGTCATCGTCGTCGT
>CALAHA010000056.1 GCA_937891565.1 uncultured Ilumatobacter sp.
GCGAAGCTCTTCGTCAGACCAACAACACCAGCCTTGGTGGCGGCGTACGCAGCGAGGCCAGCCGTTGTCACGATCGACTCGGTCGAAGCGATATTGACGATACGCCCCGCACCCGACTTGGTCAGGTGCGGCAGCGCGAGTCGAATCAGGCGGGCTTGTGCTGTCAGGTTAATATCGAGCGTCGTTGCCCAATTGGCTTCAAACTCGTCCTCAGCCTGAAACGCTGAGTTGATCATCGACACGCCAGCGTTGTTGACAACGATATCGAGGCGGCCGAACTGCAGCACCGTGGCCTCAACCATGCTGCGAAGTTGTTCGAGATCGGCGACATCGCACTCAATGCCAAGCACACGGTCGGCGCCGTGTGCTGCGCTGATCTCGTCGACAACGGCACCAACACGAGCAGCACCCAGGTCGGCGACAACAACACGCGCACCCTCATCGGCAAACAGGTGCGCTGTTGCGCGGCCCATGCCGCTCGCTGCGCCCGTCACGATCGCGACCTTGCCACCGATCGAGCGAGAAAGCGTCGACAGGCGACTCACGGGCGAATCTCGTAGAATGCGTTGACGGAATGGTCGATATCGAGCCGGCGGAAGTCGGTGAACCCGGCTGCTGCCGACATCTCGCGGGCCTTGCCCTCTGGCAATCCAAGTGTGCCAAGGCCTTCACCGCCGGGCTCCGACAACGCTGACGACATGCACGACAGAACGCTGATGCCGTACATGAGCGCTGCCATCGGGTTCTTCTCGATGTTTTCGCCGAACGTGTCGCGGCCCTTAATGTCGACGAGCAGCCAGCTGCCGTCGTCGGCAATGGCCTCCTTGATCGAAGCGACCATCTGTGTTGGGTGCGACATGTCGTGGATGCAATCGAACGTGGTGATGAAGTCGACCGATGCGTCAGCTGGCAGCGGCTCGTTGCGCGGATCAACGAAGCGTGCGTTCGACACACCAGCCTCAGCGCGCCTGGCTTCGGCCCGATCGAGGGCGTGCTGGCTGATGTCGTAGCCAACGAATGTCGAGTTCGGGAAAGCCTCAGCCATCATCAGTACCGCTCCCCCGGCTCCGCATCCAATATCGGCAACCGTGATCCCGCCCCGAAGCCGTTCGACCAAGTCGCCGTCACCAACGAGCGGCAGCACCGTCGGAATGAGATGGCTCCGGTTCCAGGGCTCGAAGCTGCGTTCGATGCCGATAGCCCCTTCGCAGCCGTGGCTGTCGTAGTCATGACCCCGGCCAGTGCGAAAGCTCTCTGGCATGACATCGAGCGCACCGATCATTTGTGGAAAGCGATGAAACATTCCCATCCCGCTCGCCGGGCTGTTCGGCGACGCAAGCACGGCGACACCTTCAGGTGACAAGCCGAAGCGCTCGGAACCGGGCTCGTCAGCGTTGTCAACAGTGAGGAATTTCGCGGCTGCCTGGTTGTAGGCCCATTCGCGCACCCATCGCTCGTCGAGTTCGAGCCGGTCAGCCAACTCCTGCGTGGTCAGCGGCCCAGCAGCCTCAGCCAGCGCGGTAAAAAGCCCCATCCGATCGCCGAGATGAATCATCCCGGCAGTCACCGCGCCGCTCAGCTGGCTGAACAGGTTGAAAGAGAACATCTTCAACAGGTCGGGGTCGGGCTCGATGCGTTCGGCGGAAGCCGTGAGGTCGCTCATCACCACGACCGTAGATGTTCAGCGCGTTCGATCGTCCAGCGCAAGGTGTTCAGCGTTGCCCAATGCGCTCATCCCGAACGCATGGCCGTCGCCAAGTTCGAACGTTTCGAGCCGGGTGATCGAGGTGTGGTGCAGTTGGAACCGCTCCCACTGCCACGGCACCGGCTCGACTCCGAGCAGGTGGCCAAGTGCCATCGAGTTGGTACCAGCGTGAGCAACCATTGCGATCCGCTGATCGGGATTGTCGAGCTTCCAGACGGGCAGTTCGCCGCTGACGCGTGTCCCGCCATGCCGTGCCATAAATCCGTTGGCACCGGCGGTGATCCGGTCGGCAAAGTCACGCACGGACTCGCCGCCTTCGAGGCCGGTCCATCGCTCGAGCGACGGTCGGGCGAGCAGCTCTTTGTAGGCCTCCTGGGCGAGCGAATAGGGAGTGCCGTGCCAGTTCGGGTCACCGATCTCCTGCAACCATTCATCGATCACCTCGTCGCGGCCCAGGGCTTCGTAAAGGGGTGCCGCAGTCTGGCGTGCACGGAGGAGAGGTGAGACCAACACCTCGTCAAACTCCTCGGTTGCAAGCACCTCGGCCATGCGCTTCGCCTGATGATGGCCGAGTTCGGTCAGCGGAGGATTTTCCACATTGAGGTCGTTGCGCATCCACTCAGGTTGGCCATGACGGATGAAGACGAGTTCCATGCGGTGGGACTGTACGGCAGCGCCGCCGTCGCCGCCGGTTCGCGGGGATCACGGGGATAGCTTGCGCCAGGTGAACGACGTGCGCGCCGGCTGGTACCCCGACCCCGCTGCCCGATTCGAGCTTCGCTATCACAACGGCGTTGCGTGGACTGCAGACGTGTCGACCAATGGCGATCGCTTTGTTGATCCGCTTGGCACACAGCCCGGTGCGGTCGGGCCACCACACACGCCACAATCCGGAGCCAAGAACGGTGCCGCCACCGCCTCGATGGTCTGCGGAATTATCGCCATCGGTCTCGGCTGGCTGCCGTTCATCTTCGCGTTGGCTGCTCTCTCGGGCGTGATGGCAGTTGTGCTCGGTGTCCGCGCACGACGGCGGGCCAAGACGCCAGGACCGCAGTTCGGTGTCGGTACCGGCATGGCAACAGCTGGTCTCATCCTCGGGCCCATCGGCCTCATTGCCTGCGTCGGCGGCCTGATCTTGTCGATCGTCATGGTCAGCGCGATCGACCGCTTCGAGAACCCCGCCGCGAACAACACAGCAATCACCTCTTGCGAACGCGACGGCACCGACGTCACTGCGCAGGGCGAGCTGACAAACGCCAGCGACGACACAGCGTCGTTTACGGTTCGCGTCTCATTCGTCAGGCCCGGCACTGACAATCCGCGACGCCAAGCCAACGTCATCGTCAGCGATGTCGAGCCGGGTCAGACCCGCTCATTCGAGGTCATTGGTTCTGTTCCGCTCGAAAAAGTCGACTGCATCATCGCCAGCGTCAGAGGAGAACTTCCCTTCGGCGTCGATCCTGGCAACTGATCAGCTCTCGACGCTGGTCGACTCCACCCAGGCGTCGTAGAGGCCGGCATACACACCGCCTGCATCGACGAGGACGTCATGATGGCCGTCTTCGACGAGAACGCCGCCAGCCAGCACGAGGACACGATCAGCACGCGCCGCAGTCGAGAGACGGTGGGCGATCGCAATAGTCGTTCGTGACGCTGCGAGATGATCGAGCGCCCGCGCGATTCGAACCTCTGTGAGCGCATCGACGCTCGACGTTGCCTCGTCAAGAATCAGTACATCGGGGTCAGCGAGCCCGGCGCG
>CALAHA010000057.1 GCA_937891565.1 uncultured Ilumatobacter sp.
TCGGCGTCGGCCAATACAACCATCGGGCCAAGGGGCTCGACGACGCACTCGAGCCGGTTGCTCTCATGGAGCGAGCCGTGCACGCCGCTGCAGCCGACGCCGGGCTTGATGGCCCACCGTTGGCTGACTCGGTGCGCGTCGTCAACGTGATCGGGTGGCGCTACCGGAACGCCCCCCGCTTCCTAGCCCAACGCCTCGGTCTCGACGACACCGCAATCGAGCTTGCCGAGTCGACCGCCGGCGGCAACAGCCCCCAGTCGCTCGTCAACGCAACCGCCGTTGAGATCCTCGACGGTTCGCTCGACATCGCCATCCTGTCCGGCGCCGAAGCGTTCAAGACATTCATGCGAGCACGCAAACAGGACGTCACACTCGATTGGTCCAAGGCAGCCGACGACGACCTGCCGCGCTACATCGGCAAGGAACTCGAAATGAACCTGCCAGCGGAGCGCGACCGCGGCTTGTACATGCCGGTGCAGATCTATCCGATGTTCGAAACTGCCCTGCGCGCCGCGTCGGGCCGCACCGTCGACGAACATCAGCGATTTCTCGGCGAACTGTATGCCGGTCTGAGCGACGTCGCTGCCAACAATCCCCACGCTTGGATCCAGGAGTCGAAGACGGCCGACGAGATCACGACGGTGACAGATTCGAACCGGATGATCGGCTTCCCCTACCCGAAGCTGATGAACTCGAACAACGACGTCGACATGGGCGCAGCGATCATCATGTGTACCGTCGAGGCGGCCGAACGGATGGGTGTCAGCCGTGACAAATGGGTGTTCCCGCACGCCGGCACCGATTCGCACGAGCACCCGTTTGTCTCGCACCGCGACACGTTCGCCCGCACCCCCGCCGTCGAGCTTGGCGCCAAGATGGCGCTCGACCTCGCCGGCATCGCCATCGACGACGTGTCGGTACTCGACCTCTATTCGTGCTTCCCGTCGGCGGTGCAACTCGGGGCCCAGTCGCTCGGCGTCGACATCACGCCCGGCACCGGCCGCCAGTGGTCGCGCACCGGAGGCCTCACATTCTGTGGCGGGCCGTGGAACAACTACGTCATGCACGCCATTGCTTCGGTCGTCGAGGACCTCCGGGAGCGCCCAGGCGAATACGGCTTCACATGGGCCAACGGCGGTTATGCGACCAAGCACGCTTTCGGCGTGTTTTCGACCACTCCCCCAGCCGTTGCGTTCCGGCACGACTCACCACAAAACGAAGTCGATGCGCTTCCGAAGCGCGGCCTGGCCAGCCCGGCCGACGCTGCGGGTGACGCCACCGTCGAGGCGTACTCGATCATGTTTTCTCGCGACGGCCAGCCCGAAACTGCTCAGGCTGCCTGCCTGCTCGCCGATGGTCGCCGTGCGTGGGGCCTCTCGACCGACCCGGCAATCGCCGCAGCGATGTGCGATGGCGAATGGGTCGGTGTCGGCTGCGAACTCGACCCAGCGGGCGAACTGCTCGTCTGACTTTGAGAGAACCGGACAACGTGGTGTCTGAAACAACGTTGGGTCAACCACCCCAGAAAGATCGACGTCAAGGAACGGATCATCCACTGCAGGGGGCAGCGAGTACTTCGAGCCAAAACGCATTCCCAGGTACATGACGTCTTTGTGGCCGTTCGGATGCCATGCTCGGGATCATGCCTGAGACTGCCTCCGCTGGGGCTCGCCCCACCATCCTCCTCGACTGCGATCCAGGCCATGACGACGCCATTGCCATTGTGGTCGCCGCCCGGCACACCGAACTCGTCGGGATCACCACAGTTGCAGGCAACGCCCCGCTCACGAGCACCACGCACAATGCCCTTGTCATGCGCGACCTGCTTGGCATCGATGTACCAATTCACTCTGGAGCAGCACGACCGCTTGTCGGCGAGCCCAAGTTCGCCGGACACGTCCACGGCCAAAGCGGCCTCGACGGTGCCGACCTCCCGAATCCGTCGACGCCACTCGACGGGACCGACGCGGTCAACTTCATCATCGACACGTGCCGGAGCACGCAAGACCTCTGGCTGGTTCCGATCGGGCCGCTCACCAACATTGCGCTCGCACTGCGGACCGCCCCTGACATTGCTCATCGGATCGCCGGGATCTCGTTGATGGGCGGCGGTACGTTCGGCAACCGCAGCAGTACCGCTGAATTCAACATCTGGGCCGACCCGGAGGCTGCGCACGTCGTATTTTCGAGTGGAGTCCGCATCGTGATGGCCGGTCTCGACGTGACGCACCAGTTCACCGCCACACCAGATCGCATCGCCGCTATCCGTTCTACCGGCGGCCTGCTCGGCACGACCCTTGCTGACCTCCTCACGTTCTTCTCAGCAAAGTACGGCGAGCTGCACGACGACGGCGCACTTATCGGCGGGGCAATTCACGACCCGCTCGCGGTGATGGCGCTGTCTCATCCGCACCTGTTCGAACGCGTTGCGCGCCATGTCGTCGTGGAGACACGCGGGGAGCACACCCGCGGGATGACGGTGATCGACCAGCGCAAGGTCACCGAACGGCAGACCCCCAACTGCGACATGCTGACCTCGGTCGACGCACCGGCTGCCTTCGACGTCGCCCTCGAAGCAATCACGCACTTCACCGGCTGACTGGCGGGACGCAGCTGGCTCACTGCTGCGGAGCGGTTGACTGTTGCAACACGGCGCGCCCAGCGGGACGCGAACGTCGAGCGGCTCTAGTCTCTGCTGCGTGACCGCCGCCGACACGTTCCCCCGCCAGCACGCTCGCACCCAGCGATTCACCCTCGGCGCACCTCGCGACATCACCGTCTCGGCCGACGGCGAACGCGTGATGTTCCTCCGCAGCTCCAGCGGGACCGACCCGGTCAACGCACTCTGGGTACTCGACGTCGCCGATGGCACTGAACGGCTCGTCGGTGATCCGCTTGCGTTGCTGGGCGACGGCACCGACGACGACCTGCCGCCGATGGAACGCGCCCGACGCGAACGCTCTCGCGAAGGCGCTGGCGGCATTACGAGCTACGCAACCGACGGGGCCGGCAAGGTCGCCGCGTTCGCACTCGGGGGCCGGATGTTCGTTGCAGGTTTACTCACGGGCCTCGCCCGATCGCTCGACGTCGCCGGTCCTGTCTTCGACCCCCGCCCCGACCCAACCGCGCGTCGCGTCGCCTACGCGAGCGGCCGGCTGCTCTGCATCGGCGAACTGGACGGCACTTGGCGTGTCCTCGCCGGTGGCGACCCGGCGGAAGCCGACACGGTGTCGTGGGGCAGCGCTGACTTCATCGCAGCCGAGGAGATGCACCGCTTCCGGGGCTATTGGTGGAGCCCCGACGGCAGCACCATTGCTGCGTGCCGCGTCGATATGTCACCAGTCGATGAATGGGTCATCGCTGATCCGGCCAACCCCGACCGCCCCGCCAAGACCGTGCGCTATCCATCGGCCGGTACGAATAATGCCACCGTGTCGCTTCACCTGCTCGGCCTCAACGGGTCCCACACCGACGTCGACTGGGACCACGAGTTCTTCCCCTACATTTCTTCCGTCGAATGGACCCGAGCTGGCCTAATCATGGCTGTCCAGGCACGCGACCAACGCAGCAGCATGACGCTCAAAGTCGACGAGATCACCGGCGAAACCGAAGTACTGGCCCATGACAACGACGATGCCTGGGTCGAGTTGGTCCCCGGGGTCCCGCGCCTCCTGCCCGACGGCACGCTCGTCTCCGCTGCCGATCGCGACGGAGCTCGACGGCTCATGGTTAATGACCAACCCGTGACACCCGTGGACCTGCAAGTCCGTGCCGTGCTCGAAGCCGATGGCGGGTCCATTCTGTTTCAAGCGAACCCGATCGACGACTCGACATCGCTCCATGTCTGGCGGCGCACTCACGACGGCACGCTCACGGCACTCACCGACGAGCCGGGCATCCACACGCTCACCGAACGCGGCGGGACTTCGGTGGCGCGTTCGGCAACACTCGACGAACCGGGCGCCACCCATCTGGTATCTCACTCGTCCGGCAGAACACGCCCACTCGAATCGTTCGCTGAAACGCCGCTTGTCACGCCGAATGTTCAGTTCTTCCAGAGTGATGTGACTGGGCTGACGTCGGCACTGCTCCTCCCACACGATCATGACGGCTCGCCCCTGCCCGTACTGCTCGATCCTTACGGCGGTCCCCATGCCCTACGCGTCCAGAATTCTTTCAACGCGTTCGTGGCCTCACAGTGGTTCGCAGATCAAGGGTTCGCCGTCCTCGTCACCGACAATCGCGGCACCCCCGGGCGAGGATCAGTCTGGGAACGAGCGGTTCACGGAGATCTCGCTACGGCGCCGCTCGAGGACCAGATCGAGGCATTGCACTTCGTGGCAAAGGAGACCGCTGCGCTTGATCGAAGCCGCGTTGCAATCAGAGGTTGGAGCTTTGGTGGCTATCTCGCAGCGCTCGCAGTACTGCGCCGACCCGACGTGTTCCATGCCGCGATCGCCGGAGCACCTGTCACCGAATGGCGGCTCTACGACACTCATTACACCGAGCGGTACCTCGGCGACCCAAACGTCAGCGCAGCGCAGTATGACGCCAGCTCACTCCTGCCGCTCGCCGGCGACCTCACACGGCCGCTCCTGCTGATCCACGGGCTGGCGGACGACAACGTCGTGGCGGCCCACACGCTCCAACTCTCATCGGCCCTGCTCGCAGCAGGAAAGCGACATGAAGTCCTGCCTCTGGTCGGCGTCACGCATATGACCCCCCAGGAGCAGGTCGCTGAGAACCTGTTACTTCACCAGCTGGATTTCCTCCGACGGTCGCTTCCCGAACCAATGAGCTGACATCTCGCATGACGATTCGGATCCTTGCCGCGGCGCGCTGCGCGCGATTCATCTAACGTCGCCCGGGTATGAACGATCGTCTTCTCGAGATGTACCGCGGCGTCGCCGTGCACGCCACTGCCAACTTGGAACATCAGGCCGCCCTCGAACTACTGGCCCTGGTGATGTTGGCCGACCAGGACATCGCCGATGAAGAGGTCGAGCTCGTCCGCGAGATCAGTACCGACTGGCACAACGACGAATTCTCCTTCGAGGACTACCTCCGGCCTGCAATCGAAGAGGCTCGCCACGCAATCGAACACGACCGCGTCGAAGAGTTCATCGACTCGATCGACGAACGAATCAGCAGCCGGGTGCTGCGCTCGGCACTCTTTTCCGCGTCGCGCGAGGTTGCCGGAGTTGACGACGAGGTGAACCCCGAAGAAGGCTCAATTCTTGCTGCCGTCGCCGTTCGCTTCAGCTGAGGAGGGATCTGTCAGGCGGGGCGTTTGGCGAGAACGATGCGGTCGAGCTTCGCGAAGTCCCGGCGGACTTCGATCTTTCGATAGCCCTGCTGTTTAAACAGCGCCGAGACCGCGGGGCCTTGGTCGTAGCCGATCTCAAGGACCAACCAGCCGTCCGGTCTCAGGTAATCAATCGCACCCGGAACGATGACTCGATAGTCGTTGAGGCCATCGGCGCCGGCGAAAAGCGCACCCTTGGGCTCCCACTCCCCCACGTTCGCCTCGAGGTCGACCGACCCGACAGCGACATACGGTGGGTTCGACACGATCACGTCGGCCTCAAGGTCATCGGGCAGGGCTGCAAACCAGTTGCCAAGCGCGACCCGCACGTTCCGCGCTGCTCGACCGACCCCGGCCAGGTTGGCGCGTGCGACATCGAGCGCATCGCTGCTCGCATCGGTCAGCCACACCGTCGTGCCATCGAGCGGAAGTTCGTCGGCACAGGCAAGCCCGATTGCGCCTGAACCAGTTCCGAGATCTACGACGGTGCGCTCGTCGTCGATCGCTCGCGCAAGGCCGATCGCGACTTCGGCGACAAGCTCGGTTTCCGGCCTCGGGATCAACACACGCTTGTCCACGTTGAGATCGAGTCTGCGGAACGACCAGCTGCCGAGCACGTACTGCAGCGGCTCCCCCGTTTGATAGCGCGCCACCATCGCGTCGAGGTGGCTGACCATCCGAGTCATCGGCGTCTGGTGGAGGCCCGCGAGGAACTCCCCCGGATCGGTCGAGGACGCTGTCTCGCACATCCATCGCGCATGTTGACGATCGCCGATGACCGATGCGGTCTCGTCCCAGAGTCCCCGCCATGTCACCGTGACGTCGGTGTGCTCAGACATCGCCTTCGGCGAGCAGCCGCGCCCGCTCGTCAGCCGCAAGCGCGTCGACGACCGGTTGCAAATCGCCACGCAACACTTCGGCCAGCCGGTAGATCGTGAAACCGATGCGATGATCGGTCACCCGATTTTCTTTGTAGTTGTAGGTGCGAATTTTCTCGCTGCGCCCGCCCCCACCGGTTTGGGAGCGCCGGGCATCAGACATCTCTTCACGACGCTCTCGCTCAGCCAAGTCGAACAACCGTGACCGCAGAACCGTCATTGCACGCAGCCTGTTCTGAAGTTGCGAGCGTTCGTCTTGCATCGACACGACAACGCCAGTCGGGCGGTGAGTAATGCGTACGGCAGAGTCGGTGGTGTTCACGCCCTGGCCACCTGGGCCGCTGGCACGAAACACGTCAATGTCGAGATCCCGATCATCGACTGTCACGTCGACATCGTCGACCTCAGGCAGCGCTGTCACCGTTGCCGACGACGTGTGAATACGACCCTGGCTCTCCGTCACCGGAACGCGCTGCACCCGGTGCGGACCGCCCTCGAATTTCAGGTTTCGCCATGCTGTTGCCCCGCTCACCATGAGAGTCACCTCGTTGAAACCGCCCATGTCGCTCAGCGTCGTCGACATCAGTTCCACCTTCCAGCCCATGTCGGCGGCGTACGCGGAATACATCTCGAACAGATTTCTGGCGAACAGGTTGGCCTCTTCACCGCCTTCGGCACCGCGGATCTCCATGATGACGTTCTTGCCGTCGTGGGGATCGGAGGGCAGCATCATCTCGCGCAACTCATCGATCAGCTTCGGGAGTTCGGCGTTGACGTCGTCGATCTCGCTCTGGAGCAACTGACGTTCATCGCCGTGAGCCTCAGAGAACATCTCCTGTGCGGCTTCGCGGTCAGCGACACGGCTCTGATAGAGGCGGAACTTCTCCATGACTGGACCGAGGTGGTTGTACCGCTTCGACAGGATCCGCAGCTGCGAGGGGTCCGACAGCACTGCAGGATCACTGAGTTGGTGTTCGAGCGTCTCGAATTCGTCACCGACTTGGCTGAGTCGGGCGATCATGTCGGGTTCGGCCATGGCGGTTCGATGTTAGTGCCGCCAATCGACGTTCTGCCGTGAGCAGTCAGTCAAGGGCGATGAGTTCGATCGGGTTGAGCAGCAGTTCCGCCATGTCACGCGTGACCGGGACGAGATCACGAGCCGGAACGGCGAGCCGCACCGGCGTGCCGGCCAACCGTTGCACGTCGGCCACAAACGCAATGGCGTCGAGGTCGACGCCGGACGAGAACACGACGTGCACAGCCTGGTCGTCGTGGGTGGCGCCTGCGGCCACGCACGGAATGGGATCTTTCAGATTCGGGCGGGGCGCTGGTGGCTCGACCGGCACCAGGCTGGCCAAGCCCACTCGACCCGGGTCCTGTTCGGCTTCCCAGCGAAGGTATCGCTCGGCACCGAGACGGTTGAGCGGGTGCTGCCGTGCCGCAGCGGAACGGTGGGTGATCACCGTCGCGACCACCGACGCGAGCGCCTCGGCAGTCGGCAGATCGCCATGCAACATCTGAAATGCTTCGCGGTCAGCAGCGCCGACGCCGACTTCAAGCCGAACGCCCTCACCACGGTCGAATGCTCCGCCCGTCGGCGCTACCGGCATGACGGCGTCACTGAATTCGGCGAAAAAGCCGACGGTGGGCTGATCGACAATGCGGCAGATTTCCAGTCCACGAACCTCGCCAGCGATGGTGCCATGCTCGACGTTGACCGCCGCACCCGAGTTGGTGATCATCTCGATCAGGTCGGGGTTGTCCATCGAGGCGCTGCGGCGTTCGGGCAACGGCTCAGCAACCGTCGGCAGCAGTGTTCGATCTTCGGGGAACCACACGTTGATCGGAAAGTTGAACATCTCAGCGCGACGTGCGACCGTGCCGCCGCCAGCGTCGGCCACGACGTTGAGGGCAGTGGCTCCGTGCCGAATGGCCCAAGCGAGCGATGCACCGAGGAGTCGGCTCGCATCACCATCGACAAGGACCCACGCAGCATCTGCGTCGACAAGCGCTGACCCGCCAAGCAGCGGCACTGGTTCAGCCTCGATCACTCGACCAACATGGTCGCTCACTAGGGCCCGTAGCTTGGTTCCGAGGAGCTGACCTCGACGTTGCGGGTCCATCGCAGCAGTCATGGAGCGAACGCTACCGGCGCCCACCAGCCTCAACCCGCGTGTCCAGATCAGACAAAGTAGCCATTCAGATCGACAACGAGGTCGACGGCACCTGCAGCGTTGAACGGGTCGACGCTGTCATTGGCCCCCAGCTTGGCGACCACCAGGGAAAACGCGAAACGCCGCCCCGTAGGACGGCGGTTCGTTCGTCGTTCTTGTCAATCTCTTGATCGACCCCCTGCACGTTGGCAGAGGCGATGAGTCACTCCTCGACGTTGGAGGGCGCACCCTTGCGCTCGCCGTAGCGCTTGTTGAAGCGCTCCACGCGGCCACCGGCATCGACAAGCTTCTGCTTGCCGGTGAAGAAGGGATGGCACTCGTTGCAAAGCTCGAGGCTCAGCTCGTCGACGCCGGTCGACTTCGTCGTGAAGACGTTCCCGCAGGAGCATTTCACTGTGGTGTCGGTGTAGTGGGGATGAATGTCAGTCTGCATCGTTTTGTCCTTTGTTGATCTTCTGGTGCCGGCTGAAGAGCCTTCGTCGGCGACAGATCGGGTGGAGAGAGTGTAACCACGCGCGATTCCCTTTTGTTTCGGCGCCAGAGGCGCCGGCATCACATTCCGGGCTGTTTGCCGATTTCGTTGAGGAACTCGGCATTCGTCCGGAACGTCTTGAGGCGATCGATCAGTAGCTCGAGACCAGGGGCCCCGCTGCCACCATCGGCGAGGCCGCTGAGGACCCGACGAAGCTTCCACACCATTTGGAGCTGCTTGCGATCGAAAAGGAGCTCTTCGTGGCGGGTCGACGAGGCATCAACGTCGATAGCTGGATAAATACGCCGCTCAGCGATCTTGCGATCGAGGCGGAGTTCCATGTTGCCAGTGCCCTTGAACTCTTCGAAGATCGCTTCGTCCATACGGCTGTTCGTGTCGACCAGCGCCGTGGCGAGGATGGTGAGCGAGCCACCCTCTTCGATGTTGCGGGCCGAACCGAAGAACTTCTTTGGCGGGTACAGCGCTCCGGCGTCGATACCGCCGGACAAGATCTTGCCACTCGAGGGAGCGGCCAGGTTGTACGCACGGCTGAGGCGAGTGATGCCGTCAAGAATAATCACGACGTCTTCGCCCTGCTCGACGAGGCGACGCGCCTTAGCAATGGCCATCTCAGCCACGTGGGCGTGCTCGTCGCTTGGTCGATCGAAAGTCGACGAAATGACTTCGCCGCTCACGCTGCGCTTCATGTCGGTGACTTCTTCGGGACGCTCATCGATGAGCAGCACGATCAGTTTGCATTCAGGGTTGTTGAGCTCGATCGACTGGGCAATCGTCTTCATAACCGTGGTCTTGCCAGCCTTGGGAGGCGACACGATAATGCCGCGCTGGCCCTTGCCGATCGGCGACAGCAGGTCGATGATGCGTGCTGTCATGTTCGCCGGGTCGGCCGGGTTCTCGAGGCGCAATTGCGAATCGGGAAACAATGCCGTCAGATCTTCGAAACGTGGACGCTTCTTCGCTGCTTCGGGGTCGCGGCCATTAACGGTCGTGACTTCGATCAGCTGCGGGTTCTTCTCGTTACGTTGCGCTGCGCGCATCGTGCCGACCACGAGGTCGCCACGTCGCAGTCCGTACTGCTTCGCGACCTTGACGGTGATGTAGGCGTCCTCCTTGCTTGGGAGATACCCATTCAGACGGAGGAAGCCGTATCCCTGGTCGTGCATGTCCAGGTAACCGGTGACTTCGGTGAGCTCGTTGCCCTGGAACTGGCTATCGAAATTCGTTTCGACGAAGTCGGCATCTTCACCTTGGGGGCCATCGAATCCACGGTTGGCGCCACCCTTGCGACGCCGACGCCGACGCTTGTTGTTGCCTTCGCCTCCGTCGTCGTTGCGGTTCTGGACGCCCTGGTTGCGATTACCTTGCTGGCCGCCACCCTGGCTACCGCCGCCCTGGTTGCCGCCCTGGTTTCGGTTGCGGTTGACGCCCTCACCGTTACGGCTTTCGCCGTCGGCGCGGTTGCCCTCGTTGTTCCGGTTGCGGTTGCGCTCGCCAACATCCCCGTTGTTGCGATTCCGATTGCGGTCATTGTTCGACTTGTCGTCACCGGACGCGGCGTCGGCGTCGACTTCACTGGTCGTCGTGTTGACGCCATCAGCGAGTAGCTCAATTTCCCAGTCAGCGAGCGGATCACCGTCAGGGCCGAGCACCACGCCGGCGCCATCGTCGCCAGCCTTGTCGTTTTGTTTGGAGGCATCTCTCGGAACGGACGGCTTCGAACCGGAACTCCGATCAGACGACTGTCGCGCTTCGGCGGGTTCGTCATCGAGTGCCAGTTCGCGCTCCTCCGCTACCTGTGCAGCGGGAGCCGGGGCGGCGGCCTTCGGGGCCGGCGCGCTGGACGGGCCGGTGGTCTCGAGAATCTTGTCGATGATTTCAGACTTCTTCAGACGGGCGGGAGCCTTGACGCCGAGCGCCTTAGCCATTTCCAGAAGTGTGTCTTTGTCCTTGGATTCCAGGACGGACTGTTCGAGTGCGGCAGCGGCCACGTTGTTCCTCTCCTCCCGCGCCCGATTGGGGCCACACGGAAAGTGATCGTGCCAGAGGACTGAGGGGTCAGAACGCGCCCGACGAAGTT
>CALAHA010000058.1 GCA_937891565.1 uncultured Ilumatobacter sp.
CAGACGGCGAAGGGGGCGGGTGGGAAGAAGGGGGTCGCGAGCGGGGGAGAACGGGCGCGTAGGATCAGGCCTCGTGCCAACCAGTGGGTCATACGTGGTGATCGGGTTGGTGGCGGCAGCCGTGACCTTCACGGTGACACCGCTGGTCGGGATGTTTGCCCGTCGGATGGGCTGGGTGTACCTCCCCAACGATCGCACGGTGCACGAAACGCCGCTCCCAGACATCGGTGGGTTGGCGATGTACATCGGCTTCGTTGCTGCCTACGTCACTGCATCGCTGACTGGGGCGCTCGACGTCGTGTTCCGCAGTAATTCAGAGCCCCGAGGCGTTTTTGTGGCCGTCACGATCATCTACGCAGTTGGCCTCCTCGACGATGTTCGGGAGATTTCGGCACCGGCGAAAGTCTTCGGAATCGTGCTCGCCGGCATTGCGCTCGTGCAGTTCGGCGTGGTGATGTTTGCCTTCCGGCTTCCGTTCTACGACGGTTCGATCTTCCTTGACGAGAGCCTTCGCCCGCTGATCACGATTTTGTGGCTGCTCGGTATGAGCACGGTTGTCAACCTGGTCGATGGCCTCGATGGACTCGCGGCCGGCATCGTCGGCATCGGAGCTATCTCGTTTTTCCTGTACAGCGAGCGGTTGACCGACCTCGATCTGCTCGACAGTGCGAACGTCGGGCCGCTCTTTGCAGTGATCGCCGCAGGGCTCTGTGTCGGCTTTCTGCCGCACAACTTCAACCCTGCTCGCATCTTCATGGGTGACGGGGGAGCGCTGTTGCTCGGCTTGCTGCTCGCAGTGTCGACGAGCGTGGTTGGTGGCCGTGTCGACTCGGTCGAACAGGAGACGATCGGAACGACCTATTTCTTCCTCGCTCCGTTGGTTATCCCGCTCCTCATCTTGGGCGTACCGATTTTCGACACGCTGTTCGCGATCGTCCGGCGTGCGACCAGCGGCAAGGGCCTGGCCTCGGCCGACAAGGGCCATCTCCACCACCGTTTGATGGAAATGGGCCACGGCCACCGTCGAAGCGTGGTGATCCTTTGGCTCTGGTCAGCTGTGCTCAGTGGCTTTGTGCTCTACCCGACTTTAGCTGACCAGAACCCCACGTATCTGCCGTTCGGTATCGCCGTGATCGGGATCGTTTTGTACACAGTGCTCCATCCAAGCGTGCGGGCGCGCCGCAAGGAGAACAGCACTCCGAGTCGGGAAATCGCCAGCAAGCGCGCTGATCTGACGGGGGATATGACGAGCGATATGACGAGCGATGTGCAGGCCGAATCTGAACATCGAGAGCTTCCCGGGCAACTCGAACTGGACGTCACTGGTGAGAACTTGCGCACACAGTTGCCGTCAGCCGGACGCGACGACTAGGTTGTGCGTGCGTTCACAAGCTCCGGTCTCGGTAAGCCGAAACGCACTGGCTCCACACAAACTCCCTACCCGCCTTGAACGTCTCGCACCCATGAAGCTCCTCACTCTCAAGAAGACCAAACGGGTCGACACCCAAGACGCCATGGGTCATGGGATGGACGCCGTCTTTATGCTCGTCCTGTTCCTCGGGGCCGGTTACGGACTCGATCGGGTTGCCGGGACGATGCCTGTGTTCATGATTCTGATGACGCTGCTCGGCTCGGTCGGTCTCTTTCTCAAGTTCAAGTACCGCTACGAAGAACGGATGAATGAGCTCGAGGCGCAGCGCCTTGGCAAACATGCCTCCGCTCAACCCGACAGTGCCGAGCACGCGGTATGACGACCGCCGACGCAATCACCCTTCGCTTCGAAGGCCCGGCCCCCGAGGTCGCGCTCTCGAAGGACATTATCCGGCGTGGCCTGATGGTCGCTCCCGTGCTCATTGCCGTCGCTGCTGTCATCTGGGGTGCCGATGGCGCTTGGTCAAGCGCTTATGCCATTGCCATCGTGCTCACCAACTTCGCTCTCGCTGCTGCGCTCATCGCTGGCGCTGCAAAAATCTCGGTCGGGTTAATGATGGGCGCAACGCTCTTTGGCTACCTGATTCGTCTCGGCTTGATCTTTTTGGCCGTCTGGTTTGTGAAAGATGCCGCTTGGATTTCATTTCCGGCGCTCGGATCGGCAATCATCGTGACTCACCTTGGTCTCCTCTTCTGGGAGATGAAGTACGTCGCACTGTCGCTGTCGCAACCGGGTCTGAAAACAGATATTCCGCAAATCGACCGCAATGCAACAAACTGACCTAGCATCCCCCGCTGAATCCCACGACTGAAACGGAAATTCAACGTGCTCGCTGAACGTGGCCTCGTATTCCCCCCAATCAATGAAATTCTGCGTTGGCAGGACATCTTCCCGTCCTTCAACAAGGTTGCACTCATCGCCGTCGCTTCTGCGCTCATCGGTATAGGTCTCTTCCTGCTCGCTTCACGAGGGGACGCGAAGAAGGCGCCGACAGGCGCTCGCAACCTTGCTGAGACCACAGTTGAGTTCATCGAAGAGGGCATCGTGATGCAGACCCTCGGAAAGTCGGGCCTCGGCTGGACCCCGTTCTTGCTCAGTCTCTTCATCTTCATCTTCCTCTGCAACCTTCCCGGAGTCATTCCGATCCTGCAGATGCCAGCCACGGCCCGGATGGCCATTCCGTTGGCGTTGTCGCTGCTGGTCTGGGTACTGTTCATCGGTACCGGTATTAAGCACCAGGGCATGGGCTACTTCACCGGGTTGCTCTGGCCTGCAGGCGTTCCGACGGCGCTCAAGCCGCTCGTGGGTGGCATCGAGTTCGTCTCGACGATCTTCATTACACCGTTCAGCCTCACCGTTCGTCTGATGGCGAATATGATGGCTGGTCACATCTTGCTCGTCACGTTCGGTCTGCTGACCGAGGCGCTGGTGACAGCGGAAACTTCTCAGGCGCTTCTCGTTCCGGCGGGCATCATGCCGTTCTTCATGTTGATCTTCCTGACCGGCTTCGAGATCCTCGTCGCCTTCCTTCAGGCGTACATCTTCACGATTCTGGCCGCCGTCTACTTCAACAACTCGACCGTCGGGCATGGTGACGAGCACTGAGCCTCGGCTCATTTCGTCACTGATCTATAGATCTCCCACTCATTTCAGAAAGCACACAGGAGAAAACACATCATGGAAGCATTCAGCGCACTCGTCGCAGCCGAGGAAGCAGCCGGTTCATTCGATCCGGAAGCAAAGAACATCGCCGCGGCGACAAACGCCGGTTTGGCGTATGGCCTCGCAGCAATCGGTCCGGGTATCGGCATTGGTTACCTCGTCGGCAAGTCCGTCGAGGCCATGGCCCGTCAGCCTGAGGCAGCCGGCATGGTCCGTACGACCATGTTCCTCGGTATCGCCTTCACCGAAGCCCTTGCCCTCATCGGCTTCGTGGTCTTCATTCTTGTCAAGTTCGCCTAAGCGAACTTCCGAGAAGTAAGTCCGAGTCCATCATTCAACGCAAGGAGTCGACGTGCTGAAAGCACTCGTCACAACTTCGCACTCGAGTGGTCATCCCCAGGTCAACCTGGTGACGGCTGAATCTTGTGAGCGCACCGACCTCGACGGGAATCCTATTTTCTCGACGAGCGACACCACGTCGACCGGCTGCCCCGAACTCATCCCGATCATGCCCGAGGTCAAAGAACTGATCTGGGGTTTCGGGTCGTTCGTGGTGCTTGCCGTCGTGCTGCGCTACGTGCTGTTCCCGAAGCTTCGGGCCGGCATGACTGCTCGCTACGAGAGCATCCGTGGTGACTTCGAGAAGGCAGAAACACTGACTGCTTCGGCTCGCGCCGAAGTTGCTGAGTACGAAGCTCAGGTTGCATCGGTCCGCGCCGACGCCCAGGGCCGAGTCGAAGCAGCTCGTTCTACCCTCGAGGCTGAGCGCAGCGAAAAGCTCACTGCCGTCAATGCGCGCATCGCTGAGAAGCGAGCGGTAGCCACCGCCGAAGTCGAGGCCGCTCGTGCGGCAGCGAGCTCACAGGTCGCTGTTGCGGTTGCTTCGGTTGCCTCACTCGCTGGCGAACTCGCCACCGGCAAGGCACCGAGTGCCGCGGTCGTCTCCGACGCCGTCAACAACTCGATGGGAGTCAACGCATGAGTTTCGTCTCCACTATCTCGCTGATCGCAGCCGAGTACGTCCCGAACGACGGGGTCGGTTCGACTTCGTTGAACCCGATCTTGCCGCCGATAGGCGAGATGATCATTGGCTCGCTTGCATCAATCATCGTTTTCAGCTTGATCATCAAGTTCGCCGGCCCGACGATCAAGAAAAGCATGTCGGACCGTACGGCCCGCATTCAGAAGGATCTCGACGACTCCGCCGCAGCAGCGTCGGCAGCCGAGGCTGAGGCCAGCAAGATCCGTGCAGCCAAGGGTGACATCGACGCAGAACGCAGCCGCCTCTACGCCGATGCCGACGCCCAGGCCGAAGCGCTCTTGGCCGACGGCCGAGTTCGCATCGATGCCGAAATGGTCGACCTCGAAACTCGCGCCGAAGCCGAGCTTGCCTCAGCTGCAAGCCGCAGTGGCGACGAGCTCCGTGCCGAAATCGTCCGGTATTCGTCTGGAGCTATCGACAGTGTCGTCAACGGCACGCTCGACGCTGCCGCACACCAGGATCTGATCGAAAGCTTCATCGCACGCGTTGGTAGCAGCACAGGAGCCGCATCATGAGCGACGCACGCATTCAGGGCTACGCCCGAGCACTCTTTGAGATTGCTCGCGCCGAAGGAACTCTCGACGAGGTTGAAGACGAGTTGTTCCGTTTCGCTCGCTCCTACGAGTCGAGTGAAGAGTTGCGCAGCGCGCTTACCGACGATCAGGTCCCCGCTGAAAAGCGTCAGGCCATCGTGGAAGATCTGCTTGGCGGCAAGGCCACGAGCACCACCACGCAGTTGGTGTCGATGGTCGTCGGTTCAGGCCGTGGCCGCGACCTTCCTGCAATCGTTGATCAACTCGTCCAGCGTGCTGCAGGTTCAAAGGACCTCGACGTCGCCGAAGTGCGCACCGCAATTGCGCTCACCGACGACCAACAGGCTCGCTTGAAGGCCGCGCTCGAAAACGCCACCGGTAAGAGCATCTCGCTCAAGACCGTCGTCGACGCCTCCGTGCTCGGCGGCATCGTGGCCACAATCGGTGACACCGTCATCGACGACACCGTTCGTACTCGCATCGACCAGCTGAAGAGCCGGCTCTAAGGCCGCCAGGCCTGGACCACGTAAGGGACCAAGAAAATGGCTGAACTCACCATCTCTGCTGACGACATTGCGTCGGCACTCAAGAAAAACCTCGATGGCTTTGTGCCATCGCTCGAAGCCCGTACCGTGGGTCGTGTTGCCGAAGTCGGTGACGGTATCGCTCGCGTCTCGGGCCTGCCGGACGCGGCCGTGAACGAACTCCTTGAGTTCGAAGACGGCTCGATGGGCCTTGCCCTCAACCTCGACGAAGACGCCATTGGCGCCGTTGTCCTGGGCAACGTCGACAAGATCGAAGAAGGCCAGACCGTCAAAGCGACCGGTCGCATTCTCTCGATGCCCGTCGGCGACGGCATGATTGGCCGAGTCGTCAACGCACTCGGCGAACCTGTCGATGGTCACGGAGAACTGACCGGTGTCGAACAGCGCCGCATGGAGATCCAGGCACCTGGCATCCTCGGCCGCAAGCCAGTGCACGAACCGCTCCAGACCGGCATCAAGTCGATCGATGCAATGACGCCGATCGGCCGTGGCCAGCGTGAGCTGATCATTGGTGACCGCAAGACCGGCAAGACCGCCATTGCAATCGACACGATCCTGAACCAAAAGGGCCTTGGCGTGAAGTGTATCTACGTCGCCATTGGTCAGAAGGGCTCGACAGTCGCCCAGACTGTTGACACGCTGCGCCAGGCCGGTGCCCTTGAGTACACGGTTGTGGTCACCGCGCCTGCGGGCGACCCCGCTCCGTTCAAGTACCTCGCCCCGTACGCCGGCTGCGCCATTGGCCAGCACTGGATGGACAACGGTGAGCATGCACTGATCGTGTATGACGATCTTTCGAAGCAGGCTGACGCATACCGTCAGATTTCGCTGCTGCTTCGCCGCCCACCGGGACGCGAGGCATATCCGGGTGACGTCTTCTACTTGCACTCGCGTCTCCTCGAGCGCAGCGCAAAGTTGTCTGACGAGAATGGCGCAGGCTCACTTACTGCATTGCCGATCATTGAGACCAAGGCCGGCGACGTGTCAGCCTTCATCCCGACCAACGTGATCTCGATTACCGACGGTCAGGTCTTCTTGCAGGACAACCTCTTCAAGTCGGGTGTTCGCCCCGCTGTCGACGTCGGTATTTCCGTGTCACGAGTCGGCTCGGCCGCTCAGACCAAGGCTATGAAGGGTGTTGCCGGCACGCTGAAGCTCGACCTTGCGCAATTCCGTGAGCTTGAAGCTTTTGCCACGTTCGGCTCCGAACTCGACGCCATCTCCAAGGCTCAGCTCGAACGCGGCTACCGCCTTGTGGAATTGCTCAAACAACCGCTCAACAGCCCGATGCCGGTCGAGAACCAAGTCGTCTCGCTATTTGCTGGAACAAAGGGCTACCTCGACGACCTGCCGGTCTCCGATGTGGCTCGCTTCGAGACCGAGTTGCTTGACTTCATGCGGTCCAACCATGCCGGCATGATGGACGAACTGAAGACGCAGAAAATTCCTGATGCTCTCGCAGGCGCTGTCGAAACTTTTAAGGCGCAGTTCGTCTCGGTCCTCGACGCTTCCGGCAACCCAACCGACCCCGCCTCGGTTGACGCCGATGAGACGGGCGACGCCAAGTCCAACAAGACCCTCGCAACTGAGTGAGTGGAACAGTCCTGATGACCCTTTCGATCCACGCACGAGGCGCCGTTGCGGCTGTCTTCGACGGCGATAGCGCCGTCGCGCAGCGTGGTCTGAGCCGGAGGAATTCGTAATGGCAGGTGGCACCGAACGTATTCTGCGTGGACGCGTCAAGGCGATGCAGTCAACGAAGAAGATCACACGAGCCATGGAACTGATCGCTGGGTCGCGGATTGTTAAAGCCCAGCAACGAGTGCAGGCAGCAGTGCCCTACTCCGAGCAGATCACCGAAGTAGTTAAAGACCTTGCAGCAGCAGGAGCATCTTTCGACTCTCCGATGCTCGCCGGGCGCGACGAAATCAAGACCACCTGTTACGTGGCAATCACCGCTGATCGTGGTCTGTGCGGCGGCTACAACGCCGGCGTGCAGCGTGCGACTGAGGGTGAAGTGAAGGCGGACGTGCTGTCCGGCAAGGACTACACGATTGTTCCTGTCGGTAAGAAGGCCGAGGGTTATTTCCGCTTCCGTGATTATCAGCTGAGCCAGTCCTTCATGGGCTTTAGCGATCAGCCGACCTACGAAGATGCACGTCGCATTGGCGAATATGTCGTCGATCTCTTCGTCTCGGGCAAGGTCGACAAGGTCGAACTTGTCTACACCCGCTTTATCTCTGCTGGGAGCCAGGAAGTCGTCTTACGACCCCTGGTTCCACTCAGTGCAGCCACGGTTGCCGGTGGCGACGGCAAAGCCGGTAGCACCGACGGATCTGGCAGCTCATACGAGTTCGAACCGGACCCGACGGAGATCCTCGACACGTTGCTTCCTCGTTACGTCGAGGCTCGTATCTATGCCGCACTGCTCAACGCAGCCGCCTCCGAGCACGCCTTCCGTCAGCGAGCAATGAAGTCCGCAACCGACAACGCCGAAGACCTCATCAAGAGCCTCAGCATTGTGATGAACCGTGCACGTCAGGCATCCATCACCTCTGAGATCATGGAGATCGTCGGCGGTGCAGCAGCACTCGACGGCGGCGACAACATCGGCGGCTACGTCGACATGGGCGATGATTTCTTCGGTGCCCAGCTCGATGCCCCATCGGCGCCGACCACCGGCGCCGCTTCTTCCGCAACTGCAGCTCAGGCTGCGGCCGCAACGGTCCCCGACAGTGGGACCGCAACCGCAACGATCGAGCGTCCCGACAACTCAGTTGTCGACGACGATGATGACGACGAAGACCTCACACCAGGAGATACCAAGTCATGACCATGACAGAGAATGAACTGCAAGACGGCCGGGTCGTCGCCATCGCTGGCCCCGTCATCGACGTCGAGTTTCCCCGTGGCGCTCTGCCCGAGCTGAACTCGGCCATCGAGTTCACCATCGAGCTGGAAGGCGAGTCCACAATTGTGCTCGCCGAAGTCGCTCAGCAGCTCGGCAACAGCCGCGTCCGCGCCATCTGCATGAAGCCGACTGACGGCCTCGTCCGAGGCACCCCTGTGCGGAACACAGGTCACGGAATCCAGGTTCCCGTAGGCGACGGCGTCCTCGGCAACGTCTGGAACGTGTGGGGCGAAGCGCTCGACACTCAGCCAGAGGGACTCGATGAGATGGAACGCTGGGACATCCACCGTCCTGCCCCGACCTTTGATTCGCTCGAGCCGTCTGCTCGCATGTTCGAAACGGGCATCAAGGTCGTCGACCTCCTCACCCCATACGTCGCAGGCGGCAAGATTGGTTTGTTCGGTGGTGCTGGCGTGGGCAAAACCGTCCTCATCACCGAGATGATCAACCGTGTTGCATCCCAGCACGGTGGTGTGTCTGTGTTTGCCGGTGTGGGCGAGCGGACACGTGAAGGCACCGACCTCCGCCTGGAGATGATGGAGTCCGGCGTGTATGAGAAGGCCGCATTGGTCTTCGGTCAGATGGACGAGCCGCCGGGCGTGCGCCTGCGTGTTGCGCTGTCAGCACTGACAATGGCGGAGTACTTCCGCGACGTCGCCGGCCAGGACGTTCTGCTGTTCGTCGACAACATCTTCCGCTTTGTTCAGGCAGGCTCCGAAGTGTCGACCTTGCTCGGCCGTATGCCGTCGGCAGTGGGCTACCAGCCAACACTTGCCGACGAGATGGGTCAGCTCCAAGAACGCATTACCTCGACAAAGGGTCGCTCGATCACCTCGCTGCAGGCCGTTTACGTCCCTGCCGACGACTACACCGACCCGGCACCGTTCACGACCTTCACGCACCTCGATGCCACCACCGAGCTCAGCCGTACGGTTGCCTCGCTCGGCATTTACCCGGCCGTGGACCCGTTGGCCTCGACGTCAACAATTCTCAGCCCCGAGGTCGTCGGCGATCATCACTACGGTGTTGCTCGCCGTGTGCAGGAAACCCTCCAGCGCTACAAAGAGCTGCAAGACATCATTGCCATCCTCGGTTTGGACGAACTGTCCGAAGAGGATCGCCTCACGGTGTCTCGTGCCCGTAAGGTCGAGCGCTTCCTGTCGCAGCCGTTCTTCGTCGCCAAGGTCTTCACTGGCCTCGACGGTGAGTACGTCCCGGTCGCTGAAACGGTCGAGTCTTTCGAAGCCATTATCGATGGTGGTCTCGACGATCTGCCCGAGCAGGCATTCCTCAACGTCGGCAACATCGACCAGGTGCAGGCGAAAGCCAAGCAGCTGTCCGAAAGCTGAGACGGATCATGAACCCGCAACCCGTAGAAGGAGCCTGCTAGATGGCCGAGGCGCTGAAAGTTGAAGTCGTCTCGCCCGAGAAGGTTCTCTACTCGGGTGAGGCTGACATGGTCATCACCCGGACAGCGGGTGGCGGCGAAATCGCATTCCAGGCCGGCCACGCAGCTTTCCTCGGCGTGCTGGTAGAAAATCATACGCGGGTCTTCCAGACCGACGGCACGGTCATTGACTTGGCCATCCACAGGGGCTTCGTCGAAGTCAGCGGGAACCCGACCAAGGTGTCGATTCTTTCTGACACAGCCGAGATGGCTGAAGACATCGACGTTGCTCGGGCCAAGGAAGCACTCGAGCGTCATCAGCAGACTCTGAGGGCCGAATCGGTCGACGGAGCCATTGCTGACGCCGTTGCTGGTAAGGCACGAGCCGAGGCACGTCTCACTGCAACGGGGACCGGCTTCACCGCCTGATTCGCGTCGACATAGCTCTGCACAAAGTGCGAGTTCCTGCTGCCTGTTTCGGTATTCAGGACTCGCACTTTGTTTTTTTCTCCAACATCTCAGTCTCAGGGATGGAACCGGGCTGGGCAGCAGATTTGTCCCCGTGAGCTTGAACTCAGTTGCACTGTTGTGCCTCGCGGCATGATCTGGACTGGGTACGGTTCCGATATGACTCGCTTTCCGTTCGCATCAGCCCTCGTGACCGGGGCATCGTCTGGGATCGGTGCGGAAATGGCGAAGCAGTTGGGTGAGGCCGGTGTTCCAACGGTGCTGGTGGCGCGCCGCGGCGACCGCCTGCGCGAGATCGCCGATCGGTACGACGGTTTCAGCATGATCGAGGCTGACCTCGGTACAGAAAGTGGCGTCGAGGCCGTGATGAGAGCCGTCAACGATTCTGAGATCACCATTGATCTCGTGGTCAACAACGCCGGTTTCGGCACGAGTGGAAAATTCGCCGATCTCGACCCGCTCCGCCTCGGTGATGAGATCGACCTGAACGTCAAAGCACTCACCAAGATCAGTAACGCCGCACTCGTTGCAATGCGTGAACGGGGACGTGGTTACCTCCTCAATGTGTCCAGCGTGGCCAGCTTCCAGGCGGCCCCAGGTTTGGCGGTCTACGCCGCAACGAAGGCATACGTGACCAGTTTGACCGAGGCGCTCCACGAGGAGATGCGCGGAACCGGGGTGAATGTCAGTGCGCTTTGCCCCGGCCTGACAAAGACCGAGTTCCAAGAGCGCAGCAACACAAGTGAGTACGAAGCAACGTTCCCCAACTTTGCGTGGACCTCGGTCGCGTCGGTGGCCTCAGCTGGCCTCGATGGGGTGGCCAAGAATCGGACGATCATCGTTCCTGGGATGTTGTATAGGGGTCTCGTGGCGACCAGTGGCGTCGTGCCGCGATCGGTCGCGCGCCGCCTGAGCTCAATGGCCTCTACGATCCGCACCTGATCCGCACCTGATCCGCACCTGAT
>CALAHA010000059.1 GCA_937891565.1 uncultured Ilumatobacter sp.
GGGTCTTGACGAAGATGCGACAACCGCCGCGATCATGGCATCAGCAAAACCATGACGTGGATGTGCGAGCGACAGAACAACGAGGAGATGCAACATGGGTAAGCCAACCGGATTTCTCGAGTGGGATCGTCAGACCCCTGAACACCGTTCCGTCCCGGTACGTCTGCGCGACTGGAACGAGGTGTATGAACCGTTTGACGCGGAGGTGCTCAACCATCAGGCCGGTCGGTGTATGGACTGCGGTATTCCGTTCTGTAACAACGGCTGTCCCTTGGGCAACCTGATCCCTGACTGGAACGACCTTGTCTTTCGGAACCAGTGGCAGACCGCCATCGAGCGTCTCCACGCCACAAACAACTTCCCCGAATTCACTGGTCGCCTCTGCCCAGCGCCGTGCGAATCTGCATGCGTGCTTGGTATCAGCCAGGACCCAGTCGCCATCAAGCAGGTCGAAGTCGAGATCATCGACCGCGCCTTCGCCGAAGGTTGGGTCACACCGCACGTCCCGTCGGTGCGAACTGGCAAACGCGTTGCCGTGGTCGGCTCGGGGCCAGCGGGCCTCGCAGCTGCACAGCAGCTGACGCGCGCCGGCCACGAGGTCGTCGTGCTCGAACGTGCAGACCGTATTGGTGGCTTGCTGCGCTACGGCATCCCCGAGTTCAAAATGGAGAAGCGGCACATCGATCTGCGACTTGAGCAGATGGAAGCTGAAGGCACCGAGTTCCGCACCAATGCAGTGGTCGGAGAGAACGTCAACATGGAGGTGCTGCGTGCCAGTCACGACGCCATCGTGCTCGCATGTGGCGCAACAGCGTGGCGCGACTTGCCGATTCCCGGCCGCGAGCTGGCCGGTGTGTATCAGGCAATGGAGTACCTGCCGGAGTCGAATCGCGTGCAGCTCGGCGACCAAGCGAAGTCGCCAATCGATGTCGGCGGCAAGCACGTCGTGATCATCGGTGGCGGTGACACCGGAGCCGATTGCCTCGGCACAGCGCACCGTCAAGGAGCAGCCTCGGTCACACAGCTTGAGATCATGCCGATGCCGCCGGAGCACCGGGCGGCCGAGCGCAACCCGTGGCCGCAATTTGCAATGGTTTACAAGATCACCAGCGCCCACGAAGAGGGCGGCGAGAGGATGTACTCGGTCAACACCGAGCGTTTTGTTGGCGATGACGACGGCAACTTGCGAGGGCTACAGCTCCACGAAGTCGAGATGATCGACGGCAAGTTCACCAAGGTTGAAGGTACCGACAAGCAGATTCCTGCCGACTTCGTCTTCCTCGCTCTGGGCTTCGTGGGCCCCGAGAAGGGCTCGTGGCTCGACAGCCTCGAGGTCGAGTACGACCAGCGTGGCAACGTTGTTCGTAACGATCAGTACATGACGAACCAGCACGGATTGTTCGTGGCCGGCGATATGGGCCGCGGCCAGAGTCTGATTGTGTGGGCAATTGCTGAGGGGCGTGCAGCGGCGGCAGGGGTCGACGCATTCCTGATGGGTGAAACTCGCCTGCCAGCACCCGTGCTTCCGACAGATCGACCACTTCAGTAGGCCTGACACCACTGGCATGCGTCGAGCGCGTACGCTTGCCCTATGCGGTCATTGAACCTACGCAAGCTCGGTGTGGCGTCGCCAATTCTGATCGGTGTGCTCGTGCTCGCCAGTTGTGGGAGCGACACCGGGAGCGGTGCTGTTGCGTCGACCCAGGTCGACCTCGACACAGCGGCGACCAACTACATCGTCAAAGATCCGGTGACAACGACGATTGCGCCACTCGTGATCGAGATCGACCCCATCGCCTCCGGCTCGCAGGTCTATGTTGTGCAGTCGGGCGACTACCCTCTCAAGGTCGCCGATCAGTTCGGCGTGCCGCTCGAAGTTCTCCTCGCATTTAACGGCTGGGCAACAGGCAGCGAGTTCCCGTTCCCAGGCCAAGACGTGTTGATCCCGCCTGGCGCTGTGTCGGCAGCCGAACCTGCAACTGAAGACGACTCAGTAGCTGGAGTACCTGACGGTGAGACGATTCCTGATGCTGGCTCAAACTGCACGGCAGGCCAGTACACGATTGAAGCTAGCGACACCGCCCGGACCATAGTCGCTGAAAAGTTCGATGTGACCGTCGATGCCCTCGATGCGGCCAACTCGGGCACCAGTGGTTACAGCGCCTTCTACCCCGGCCTGAAGATCGTTATCCCGGCCAAAGCTGGCTGTTAACCCCGGCGTCATCATCGGCGTCGCCGGTCCTGCTCGGCCGGTGTTGTTAGATGGCTTTGTTAGATGGCTTTGTTAGATGGCGTCGAAAATATAGTTGTGCTTGACCACGTGGCTCATGGGGGAGAACGAGGCTTCGCTGTACTTGTGTCCGGGGTACAGGATTGTGTCGCCGGGGACCTTGGCGAGGCGCTGGAGACTCTCGATCATCTGGTTGCCGTCTGAGCCAGGGAGATCGGTGCGGCCGCAGCCGTCAAGGAACAGCGTGTCGCCGGCGACAAGTTTTCCGTCGACGAGAAAGCACTGGCTGCCGGGCGTGTGGCCCGGAGTGTGGAGCATGGTGATGTCGATCTGACCGACCGTCAGCACATCGCCGGACGAGTGCTCAACGAGGTGGTCGGGGCTGATCTGGGTGGTCTTGCGGACCCACTCGGTTTCTTCGGACTGCACGTGGATCGGGCAATCGACCTTGTCGAGCAGCGTCGTGATGCCGTCGATCGAGAGGCCCATCATGGAACCCCCGACATGGTCGGCGTGGTAGTG
>CALAHA010000060.1 GCA_937891565.1 uncultured Ilumatobacter sp.
GCAATTGCACCCTTTTGTGCCGTGATTCGTGCGTAGACCTCGGGGCGCCGATAGCGCTCGAAGTCGAACAGCGTCTCTTTGTATTGCTTGCACCAGTCGAGGTCACACCGGGCCGTAATCAACTCGTCGCCAATCGTGACGGCCTGTGCAACGATCTGGCCAGATGGCGCGATGATCGCCGATTGAGCGAGCGACTCAACGCCCTCTTCGATGCCGCCTTTGGCAACACCGACAACCCAGGTGCCGTTCTGGTACGCGCCAGCCTGCATCACCAGGTGGTTGTGGAATCCAGCGAGCGCGTTCTGCGTGGGATCGGGGGCGTAGAACATCGGCGTGTTGTAGCCAATCATCACCAACTCGACGCCCTGTAATCCCATGACTCGGTAGGTCTCGGGCCAACGCCGGTCGTTGCAGGTGGCCATCCCGACGACACCGTTGAATGCTTCGAAGACCGGAAAGCCCTCGGTGGACTCCTCGAAATATCGCCGCTCGAGATGCTGGAACTGGCGCCAAGGCTCGTGTGCTTCATGGCCGGGGATATGGACCTTACGGAACCGACCGACGATTGTGCCGTCGCGTTCGACCAAGATCGTCGTGTTGAAACGATGAACCACGCCGTCATTGTCGGGCTTGGTGAGTTCGGCGTACCCGAGGCTGAAACCGACCCCAAGTCGCTTGGCCTCGTCAAAGAGTGGCTGCGTTTGCGGGCCTGGCATCGAGCGCTCGTAGTACGAGTCGAGCTCGGTTGTGTCGCCCGAGATGTTCGACGCATCTCCCTCATCGAGGTACCAGCGCGGGAAGAACGTCGTCAGCGCCAACTCTGGGAAGACCACCAGGTCGCAGCCGGCCGCTGCGCCCTGCTGCAGAAGGTCGATCAGACGCAAGACGACCGTCGCGCGCTGTTCGTCTCGGGCAATAGGCCCGAGTTGGGCGGCACCGACATTGAGATAGCGAGGCATCAGAACTCCGTTCCTGCAAGGATCAGCATCGTTTGGAGCAGCACGTTTGCTCCCGCTTCAAGATCCGCTGGTTCGGTGTATTCGGTGACGTTGTGGCTGATGCCGTTGACGCTCTTCGTGAAGATCATCGCTGTCGGGCACACACGAGCGAACATTTGAGCGTCGTGGCCAGCGCCTGATGGCATCCGACGATGCGTGAGCCCGGCCGCCGCCGCGGACTGCTCGACGATGTCGATGACGCGTGGGTCGAAGTCGACCGGCTCGAAGCGGGCGAGCGTGCGGGTCTGCACGCCGACGCCCTCGCGTTCGGCTGCCTGGGCGACGAAGCCGCGGAACTTGGTCTCGGCTTGCTGCAACACTGCTTCGTTGGTGTTTCGAAGGTCAACGGTGATCGTTGCCACCGACGGCACGACATTGACGAGATTCGGGGTGAGGTTGATCGCCCCAACCGTGCCGACCTGCGGCTCACCAAATTCAGCAGTCAGATCGCGTACGAAGGCGACAATCTTCGATGCAACGTAGCCGGGGTCGTGGCGCAGGCGCATCGGTGTCGTGCCGGCGTGACACGATTGTCCGTTCAACGTCAACTCGGTCCACGAGATGCCCTGCACTCCTTCGACGACGCCGATCGTGATGTCTTCGTCTTCGAGAACCGGGCCCTGCTCGATATGGAGTTCGACGAACGCATGCGGTGTGGGCCCAGGAACAGGTGCCGGGCCGGAGTAGCCAATCCGGTCGAGTTCTTCACCGACCACGGCACCGTCACGGTCTTGGATGAGCAGAGCGTCTTCAAGCGACAGGCCGCCGACGTACACAAGGCTGCCAAGCATGTCCGGCTGGAAACGGGCGCCCTCTTCGTTAGTGAAGAATCCAACCGCCAGGGGCCGATCAAGTTCGAGGCCTGCCGCGATCACGGTTTCGATGACTTCGAGGCCAGCGAGCACCCCCAGGTTGCCGTCGTACTTACCGCCGGTTCCGACCGTGTCAATGTGTGAACCGGTCATCACCGGTCGGGTCCCCGCAGTGAACCCGGGCATCGTCGCAATCACGTTGCCAATGCCGTCGATCGTGACGTCGAGGCCGAGATCATTCATCCAGGTAACGACCAGGTCGCGGCCCTCCCGGTCGTTGTCGGTCAGCGCAAGCCGGGCGCACCCGGTCGTTCCAGCAATCGCACCGATCTCGCCGAGTGCCTCGATGCGCGCCATCAACCGCTTCGGGTCAATTGACATTTCCTTTGACGCTCCGTTGTTCACCAGGCAAACAGTAACAAAAATGCTTTACAAAACGTCAAGGATCGCTGAGAGGTTCATTCTGCATTCTTCGTTCCGTCGTGGCGCACAGAGCGGGACGAGTAATCTGCACACATGGCGAACGCACATCTCGAAGTTTTCGTGGAGCCGTTCCGCGAGAATGATCCCGGTCCACACGTCACGGCCGTCATCGAGGCCGCTGCTGCCGCTGGCCTCCATCCCGACATGGGCCCGTTCGCCACCGAGGTCCAGGGCGACATCGCGGTGCTCGCAGATGCAATCGCCCAAATGATCCGGGCCGGATTCTCCCAGGGCGCCACCGCGATGCAGCTCCGCATCGAAACCATCGAAACCACCTGAGCTGCCAGAACTGTCACACCGAGCAGACCAAAGTGTGACAGGCCGCCGCGTCACGCTGTGGCGCCCCGCTGAAATCACGAGTATCTGGTGCGCGTCAGGATGCGCAGCGATCCGGTCGCCGAACGTTCTTCGAAGCAATCCGATGCCAGTGCTGGAAGATAAATCTGCTCGTAGGGCGGCCGGCCTCCCTCGGCCGGGTCCGGGAACACGTCGTGAATCGCCAACGTGGCACCCACGGCAACGTGCGGCGCCCAACGTTCGTAGTCGAGTCGTGCCGGTTCTTCACCGTGACCACCGTCGATAAAGAGAAAGCTCAGCGGAGCGGTCCATGCAGCGCCGATCGCCGGTGCTCGACCGACCAGACCCACGACGGAGTCTTCGAGGCCGGCGTCATGAATCGTCGCCCGGAAAAACGGCAGCGTGTCCATCTTGCCGATGCGTTCATCGACGACCTCAATGTCGTGGTGGTCCCAGCCGGCCTGGTTCTCTTCAGAGCCGCGGTGATGGTCGAGCGCGAACAGCAAGACGCCTGCACCCTCGGCCACATCGCCGAGCCACACCGTTGATCGGCCACAGTAGGAGCCAAGTTCGAGCATCGGCATCCCCGGCATCGCCGCGGTCGCCGCGGTCGCTGCTTCCCACAGCGCATCGCCCTCTTCAGCTGGCATGAAGCCCTTGGTGGAAAGCGCAAGTGAACGACGGCCCTCAGACAGCATGACAACAGTCAATCGTTCAGCTCGACCAAGTGTTCCAGTGAATGATCGTCTCGGGGTCTGGCCGCATCGCTGTCTTGAAATCCGTTCCCTTTGTGTAGGCGAGCGGACTGAGCACGGCCTGCTGCACCGAGTCGAACGGGATCCCCACAACATCGGCGATCTGCTCTTCCATCATCAATCCAACGGTGGTCCAGCAAGTACCGAGCCCGCGCGCACGTGCAGCCAACATGAAGCTCCACATTGCCGGCAGAACGTTGCCCATCGACGACGCTGCCGACATCGCGGGGACACCGTCCAGCCGACCAGCCTTCGTGCAGGCAATCACCAACGCCGGAGCGTCGGCCATATGGGCTGCAAGGTATTCAGCCGAGTCGGTCACGCGATCCTGCTGCGCCTGTCCCTCGAGGGTTTCGCGCTTCAGCGACCCGGCGTACACACCGTCCATGCTGCGGTAGATGTCGAAACACTTGCCGTAGATCTCACCAATCGCAGCCCGCTTTGCCGGGTCGGTGACGACAACGAACTGCATTGTCATTGTGTTCGAACCAGACGGCGACTGCATCGCCATTGCCACGCATTCACGAATCAATTCGTCCTCGACCGGCCGATCAAAATCGAGGCGTTTGCGCACCGCGCGGGTGGTGGAGAGCAATTGGTCGGACGACAATTCGAGCTGTGACATGTAGTGACACTAGAACGGGCGACCAATTCGGGCCCGAATCGTGGCAACATTGGCCGGGCATGACCGCTGACAGCGAAAGCCCCCACTATCCAGCCGAGCCGACACCCGGAAACCAGGCGGCGCTGGACAATCTCGTCAAGCTGCTGGACCTCGAGGTGATCGAGGTCAACATGTTCCGGGGTGCATCGACCGATGAAGATCGTCAGCGGGTCTTCGGCGGCCAGGTCGCAGGCCAGGCCCTGGTTGCTGCTGCACGCACAATTGACGAGCCCGGCCGCATGGTCCACTCGCTCCACGCCTACTTTCTTCGCCCAGGCGACCCGACGACACCGATCCTGTACGAAGTCGACCGAATCCGCGATGGCCGCAGCTTCACGACCCGCCGTGTCGTGGCTATCCAGCACGGCCGAGCGATTTTCAACCTGCAGGCCAGCTTCCACAACGAGGAGGCGGGTCTCGACCATCAGCTCCCGATGCCGTCCGGCCTCCCACAGCCCGAGTCACTCCCTGATTTCAAGACACGCAACGCGCCATACGCCGACCAGCTCGGCGATTACTACGAGCAGCCTCGGCCAATCGACCTGCGGTATGTCACGGGTGACCCAATGAGCCGCACGGGAAAAAAGTCAACCTCGCAGCAGGTCTGGTTGCGCACCAACGGCCAACTTCCTGACGATCCAGTACTGCACGCCTGCATCGTCACGTACGCGAGCGACATGACATTGCTCGACACCACGATCATGCCCTTCGGCATGTCCTGGGCGAGCGGCGACGTGCAGATGGCCAGCCTCGACCATGCCATGTGGTTCCACCGTCCGTTCCGCGCCGACGACTGGCTGCTCTATGACCAGACAGCGCTCAGCACATCATCAGCGCGCGGCCTTGCTGGCGGCGCGATCTTCACCTCCGACGGACGCCTTGCAATCAGCGTGGTGCAAGAGGGCCTGACGCGAGTGGGCCGAGCATGAACCGACGTCGCATCGTTGTCACGTCCGTCGTCGGTGCTGTACTTGCTGTTGCCGCGTGCGGCGGTGGGTCCGAGTCATCCGGGAAAAATCCTCCGAATGACCCGACCGCCACGTTCGCAACCGTCCCAGAACCCACTGGATCGTCAACCGAATCCGGCGCTACCGAGGTCACAGCCGAGGAGATAACCGCCGCGACCCTCCCTGAACTCGCACCCTCCGGCGACATCGACCTGCCGACCGGCACGCCTGAGGAGCTGTCGACTGCTCCGCCAAGCACCATGGCGACGGGTCCGCTACCGATTCCGGTCGTGACCCTGGTCGATGCCGGAACGTTCGACACTCCCGTCGAGTTGTTCAGCCGCGACGGCGACCCCCGTTACTTCGTCGTCGAACAGAACGGCCGAATCATTGCTGCGGACGACCTGTCAGCCGAGGTGATGCTCGATATCACCGACCTCACTGCAGCCGACGGCGAGCGCGGCCTCCTCGGCGCCGCATTCCATCCCGCTCAAGACCTCGCCTACGTGCACTACACCAACGCCAATGGCACCACCGTCGTCGACGAGTACGTCATCGACCCGGTGACGACAATATTCGACCCCCTCAGCCGTCGCGAGGTACTGACCGTCGAGCAGCCGTTCGGCAACCACAACGGGGGTGAACTCGCCTTCGGCCCCGACGGGTTCCTGTACCTTGGGCTGGGTGACGGCGGGTCAGCCAACGATCCCGAGCGCAATTCGCTTGCGCTCGCGAGCCGACTCGGCAAAATTCTCCGCATCGACCCGCGAGAGTCGGGTGAGCAACCATTCACCATCCCAGCCGACAATCCGTTCACCGGTGTCGAGGGTGCCGACCCTGCCATCTGGGCGTTGGGCCTACGCAACCCGTGGAAGTTCTCGTTCGATGGGCCAACCGGCGATCTCTGGATCGCCGACGTCGGGCAGGGCGACCTCGAAGAGATCAACTATGCGCCAGCAACCAACGGCGAGGGCGCCGGCCGCGGCCTCTCGTTTGGGTGGAGCGCCTTCGAAGGAACTGCTCGATTCAATGACGACCAGGACCCAGAAGGTCATACCTCCCCAATCGTCGAGTACAGCCACGACGACGGCGACTGCTCGGTGAGCGGCGGCGTGGTCTACCGAGGCGAGGCCATTGCTGACCTGCAGGGCTGGTTCGTCTATGGCGACTTCTGCTCGGGCCGAATCTGGGGATACGACCCCACCTCGCAACCCGGCGCACCGATCATTGTCGAACTTGCTCAGCAGCGGAACCTCGCAGCGATCGCGATCGGCGGCGAAGGCAACCTGTTCGCCGTCAGCAACGTTGGCACGGTAAGTCGCTTCGCTGCACCGTAAGCCGCTGCACGAGGCCAGCGTGATGGTCAGCTTGATGGGTCAGGTGGTTCGAGAACAAGGCGCTCCCGGACGAGGTTGCCTCCCGGCAACGCGGAGTCGGCAGAACGCAGTGCTCGGGCTTCCTGCGCAGCCTGAGCTAGCGGCGGGCGCCCATGAACATGCCTTTGAGCGCTTCGTAATGCTCGATGACATGACCGGCGCCGAGGACCACTGCTTCAAGTGGCACGTTCGACATTCGCACCGGAACTTGGGTTTCCCGTTCGATCCGCTCGGCAAGCCCACGCAGCAGACCGCCACCACCGACGAGATACATGCCACGCACCAGGAAGTCCTGTGACAGTTCGGGCGGCGCCTTCGACAAGCACCGAATGACCGACGCGACGATCGACGAAATGACGTCTTCGATAGCGAATCTCACCTCTTCGGGGGTGAGCAACACAGTTTTCGGGAGGCCGGTCATGAGGTCGCGCCCGCGCACCTCGGCCTGGTTCTCGTCGTGCGTCGGATCAGCTGACCCGATCGCGACCTTGATCTCTTCCGCTGTCCGCTCGCCGATGGCGATGCCGTGTTCGCGGCGGACGTAGTTCTGGATGGCGGCGTCGATGTCGAATGAGCCAACCCGCACTGCTTCGAGAGCAACGATGCCGCCGAGCGAGATAATCGCGGTTTCCGAGGTGCCACCGCCGATGTCAATGACCATGTTGCCAACGGGTTCGTCGATCGGCAGGTCGGCGCCAATAGCTGCGGCCATGGGCTGTTCGATCAGGTTGGCGTCAGCGGCGCCTGCTCGACGCGCAGCATCGGTGACCGCTCGGCGCTCAACTTCAGTGATCGCTGACGGCACACAAATGACGACCTTGGGTCGGGTGAATCGGCTGACGCCGACGCGCTGCAGCAACAGGCGGATCATCCGTTCGGTGATTTCGAAGTCGGTGATTGCTCCACCACGCAACGGACGGACCGCAACGATGTAGCCAGGCGTACGCCCGATCATCTGCCACGCTTCCCGGCCAGTCGCAAGCACTTCACCGGTCTGGCGGTTGAGAGCGATGACCGACGGCTCGTTGAGAACGATGCCGCGGCCCTTCATGTACACGAGCGTGTTTGCCGTGCCGAGGTCGATCGCGAGGTCGCGTGCCATCAGACTGTGCTGGCCAGAGGAGCGAAATTCAGAGGGCTGCGATGTTGCATGAAGAGCTCATTCTGCCTCAGGACAAGCGCAGAAATCGGGAGCCTCGATGCAGCGCCGGTCACGAAGTCGACGAATCGTCATCATCGGCATCGCGCTCGGCGGACTTGACCTGATCGACGGTGGGTTTACGAGCTTCCGGTGAGAGTGCATCGATTTGTCGGCGGAACGAGTCGACGCCATCTTCTTTGCTTCGCCCACGGAGTGCGAGGCCGAGAATCACGGCAACCACCACGATGGCCAACACACTGAGGGCGACGATCATTCGGGGCCCCCGACAGATTGTGCGTCGCTGATGTCGTGTGCCCCTGTGCCCCAGTCAGCGCCATCGGCCCAGACTTCGTGCTTCCAAATCGGAGCTGTTTCCTTCAATGCGTCGATGGCAAACCTGGCAGCCTCGAAGGCGCTCGGTCGGTGCGGCGTGGAGACGATCGCGATGACCGAGGATTCACCGATCTGCAACTTTCCGGTGCGGTGCAACAGCACGACGCGACCGACATCAGGCCAACGCACGCGGAGTTCGGCGCCGATGGCCTCGAATCGCACAACCGTTTGTTCCTCGTACGCCTCGTAGGTGAGGTGCTGAACACCCTCACGGCCTTCGGCATGGTTACGAATTGTTCCGCTGAACAGCACAACAGCACCGCAGTCAGGCCGAACGGCCCATTTGTAGGCGGCACCGATCGGAAGTTCCTGAGTGGTGAGACCGAACCAATTGTTGCCTTTTGCCGGTGACTCCACGCTGGTTATCGTAGCCGTCTTGGCAGCATTGCCAGGTCGCCGCAACACGTTTGACTGCACTTCGTCGCGCGACGGCCACTACCGATTCGGTGTCGGACCGTGCCGCGATCACCCGTGGCGATTTCAGTACTACAGTCTCCAATTCGTGGAACGCTCACCCCTCCCCCCGCACGAACGAACGTGGAGGCATCCGTCCGAGATCGGCCCAACAACGGTCGAAGTCGATCGCGGACCCGGCCACCGGTTTGGCGCGCTTGCCACAGGGGCGTTTGCTGTTGCCCTTGTCGCCGCATTGGTCGTGACGGTCACGCCAGGCGGATCAGTCAACGCCCCCATCGCTGCCAGCGCCTCAACCTCGCCCCCTGTTCGTGCCGCTGCGAGCACAGCCATTGCCGCGGCAGAAACGATCCGCTCGATTCGTTTGGTCGAAGCAACCCCAATTCCGAGCGCCATCGCCGATGTTCCTGCTGGCGCGTACCGCTCGACCGGTTCATCAGATCCAGAGGCGGTGCTCCCCGATCTGCACGATCAGGTCCTCGTCCTCACCGACCAGTACGCCTATTCGGTTGCCTGGAGCGACGTTGCACGTCTCGACGTGGAAGGTGACGCTGTTGTCGTGCGTACCAATGGTGACATCATCGCTCGTTTCAGCGATGGCCGCTTCATTGTCAGCCACGACTCGTTGGTCGGCTCGGCATTCGCTGCTGACTGACAGCAGCGAACTCCGCGAGCAATGCTCAACCTTGTCGAGCGTGCCACCAGCGTCGGCCAACCAAGACCGCAACGACCGTGACGGCGAGCCCGAGGCCGACACCAATACCGAGCGATAGTTCTTGCCGACGTTTTGGCGACACCATGGTCCACCATCGTGCTTCTGTGCCTTCAACATAGGCCTGCTCATTGGTCACCGTTGGCTTCCACCCTTCGGCCAACAACCGTCCGCTCGAGACGACCCACGGCTCGCGAGTGTAAGAGCGCAAACCCGGCGGAATCGGGCCCCGCTGGAAACGCCAGCGGAGTGCACTCAGTACTTCGGAGAGCCGCTCCGGAAGCGGGATACGCGGTCGCTCACCTGACAGCGCTCGAACGCGCTCGCCAGGAATCCATCCTTCGGGTGCGACGTTGTAGACCCCGTCGAGGCGACGCTGCACCGCCAGTACGATCGCAGAGGCCAGATCGTCGAGATGCAAGAACTGCGACGGGGGGTCGTCTTCGGCGAAACGCTGGCCGAGGCCTGAGACCAGTGCGCCAGCGAGTTGCGACGTGCCGTCTTCAGCGAGAGAGATCGCCGGGCGCAGCACCGACGTCGCTCGACCGGGCCGACTCCGCCGCCACTGCTCAACGAGTTCCTCGGCCGATGCCAGTTGGCGGGCGAACACAAACTCAGTGTCGGGACGAAGCACCGTTTCTTCCGTGAGTGGAAACGGGTTGTTAGCGTTTGCGCCGTACACCATGGCCGACGAAACAAACACCACTTGGTCCGCTGAGACCACATCCGCGATGCCCAGACTCGTCGTTGCGTACTGTGTCGAACTCTCGCGCTGTTTGCCAAGCCAGTCATGATCGTTGCTCGCCATGTCGATGACGACATCAGCGGTGTCACCGCCAAAGTCGTCCAGGCTGCCCGTCGTCTCGAAGACGGTCACGTTACCCAAGGCCCGAAGCCCCTCGACTACTCGCGTCTGCAGCGGCCCTGTCGCTCCGGTAATGACGACCGTAAGTTCGACCGTTGTCACTGGCATCACGTTGCCGGGGGCATCGATCAGTGCTCTCACGGACCCGACGCTAGTGCCACGGCGGCCCCGACGGGAGGTGTGTCCATTTCGACCATCCCGACCGCAGCCAGATCACCGCTGCCTGCCGTATCCTTCGGAGCATGGACGACGGCAACGACGACGCCATCACACCCGGCGGAGATGACGCTGGCAACAACCCGTTCGCGGGGATGCCACTGTTTGGCGATCTCTCCCGGGCTCTCTCAGGGCAGGGCCCGCTGAACTGGGACGCAGCGCGCCAATTTGCGTTGCTCGCAGCCAGCGGCGGCAACATGGCTGGCGCAATGACTCCCGGTGGAAAAGTGCTGGTTCCGACGGGCAACATCGAGCCAAGTGTGCGGATTAAGTACGCCGAGCTCGCAGGGATTGCGCGGCTCCACGTCGCCGACGTCATGCAACTCACCGTTATTGAAAGCGACCCGGAAGTCGCCACTCCCGAGCAATGGGCTGCACAAACGCTCGATGCCTACCGCCCTCTTTTCAACGACATGGCGACGTCGCTCGGACAGACCAGCGACGATGACGGGTCCAACGACCCAATGATGCAGATGATGGCGGGCCTCAGCAAGATGATGGCGCCTGCGATGATGGGCATGTCCGTCGGCTCGATGGTTGGCGGGCTCGCACGTCGAGCATTTGGGGTGTACGACCTCCCGATCCCTCGCGAAGGTGGATTCGCCTCGAAACTTGTCGTCGTCCCCCCGACCATCGACAAGTTCGCCGCTGCCTCCGATATCGAGCTCGATGAGATGCGGCTGTGGGTGATTGCTCACGAGATGGCAGGCCACACCTTGCTGTCGATTCCGCACATTGCTGACCACCTGCGATCGCTGGTGCAGCGACACGTCGGCGCGTTCCGACCTGACTCGTCCGCAATGACGGACAAACTCACCTCGCTCGATATCGACCAATCAGACCCGATGGCTGCAATGCAGGCCGCATTCGGTGATCCCGAGGTACTGCTCGGCGCCGTGCGATCGGACGAACAGATCACGCTTGAGCCCGAGCTCGACACCGCCGTAGCGGTCACGATTGGCGTCATTGACTGGGTCGTCGACGCCGTCGCCGTGCGGATCATCGGTGGCAATGCGCTACACATTGCTGACGCTGTCCGGCGCCGCCGCGCCGAAGCATCACCTGACGACCTGTTCGTCGAGCGACTTCTCGGCATTCGCCTCGGAGCCGATCAAACCGCCCGCGGGAAGGCCTTCGTGCAAGGCGTCGTTGACCGCGGCGGCGAGAACGGATTGGCGCCGTTGTTCAACGACGCCGACGCGGTGCCGACGCCGAACGAGATCGGGGCGCCCGGCCTCTGGCTGGCGCGCGTCGCAGATTTCGATTCCGCTGGCTGACGCTTCGCCGATTGCGCCGCCGGCCGTCACTCCGACTTGTCCCGACGACCAGGTTGACAAGTGTCCCGGCAGCAACAACGCCAACGATCAGAAAGCCAACCGGCCCTGATACCTGGATGGCGACGGCGAAGAATGCAGCCAACGCCCAAGCCAGCTGAAACTGCGTTTCAAACTTCGCAAAGGCCCGACCCTGGTTCGCACCCGGAGCATCGCGCTGCACGATGCTCTCGAAGCTGAGCCGTCCGACTGCGGCGACCATGTTCAAGGCACCGGCCAAGATCACTGCGCCCGCGGGGCCACCGAGCGCTGCGGTGCCGATACCGGCGAAGGCTGCAACCGCCAACGACGCGACCAGCATTGTTTCTTCGCGCATTCGGTTGCGCAGCCGCGGAGCTATGGCGTTGCCGACCATGGCAACAAGGGCTGACACGCCAACGACCGCTCCAAACCACAGAGTTCCTTGGTCTTGCGAACGTAGCCAAAACGCCAGATGGAAGAAGGTGAACCCGACGCAGCCGCGCAACACAGTCATTGCGATGGCACCATTTTGCAGACTGGCCGACCGCAACTGCATCGATTCATCGTGGTCGACGCCGTGCGCTGCGACGACTTCAGGGGGCAATCGGGTAGCACTGAAGAATGCCGCGCCGAAGATCAGCATGCCGTAGATCAACGTCGCGTGAGCGCCGACCGTCTTGAGCAGGATTGCTGCCGGAATCACTGCGACCGCACCGGTCAGCCCGGAAATTAAACCAAGTTTTGAGTTCGCCTCGACTAACTCATCTTCCGAACGAACGGTCGACGGCACGAGCGCAGACTTGGACACGACATACGCCTTCTGCAGCACCAGGTTCGCGAAGACCAGCGGAAACAGCGCAAGTGCGTCGATGTAGCGCGCTATAAAAAAGAGCAGGACGGCACGGGCGAGTGCGATGACCTGGATGACGAAGCGGCGACCGCCGGCCACGCGGTCAATCGCTGGGCCGATCAATGGGGCGACAAAGAGAAATGGTGCGAATCCGATCGCCAAGAAGAGCATGACCCGGGTGCGCGCCGCTGTGAGATCGATATCGAAAAACAGCGAGTCGGCGAGCGCCACGACCATCGCTGCGTCGCCACCCATCATCAGGGCGTGAGTGATTGCCAACCGTCGAAACTTTGACGGTGCCTGCCGGGCGGCAGATGTCGGTCGTTCCACTGAACTGATAGTAGGTCCCCGAGCTGCAGGACCTTGGCGTCTCGGTGGCACAAAAGGACTCTGTTCTCAGCGGCTCAGGAACTCGGCTAGGCTGCCCGATTCGTATGGTTGTCGCTGCTCCAGAACGCCCGACCCGCTTCGATATGCCGACGTGGATGCGTTCAGCGCTCGTGTTTGGTTTGATCTACACCTTTCTGGTCGGCGTCTCTGCCCTCGAAAAGGGCATCAAAATCATGGGCGAGGAGACGCAGGAGCGCCTGTTCTCGAGTGTTAGCAACCCGATCGCCGGCCTGTGCGTCGGCATCCTCGGGACGGTGCTCGTCCAGTCGTCGTCTGCCTCGACATCCGTGATCGTCGGGCTTGTGGCCACAAAGGGCATCAGCGTCGATGCAGCGATTCCGATGATCATGGGCGCCAACATCGGTACGACCGTGACCAACACCCTGGTGTCCCTCGGCCACATCAGGCAGCCCGCCGAATTCAAGCGAGCATTTGCGGCCGCGACGGTGCACGATTTCTTCAACGTGATGGCCGTGGCCGTCCTCCTCCCGCTCGAACTAATGACAGGCACGATCTCGAAGACCGCTACCTGGATCAGTGACCGGCTGGTTGGTACGGCCGGTTCCGAGTGGAAGAGTCCGGTCAAAGCCTGGGTGAAGAAACCCGTCGAGTTGATCGTCGATATCGAAGGTGCCGTCGGATTGAGCGGCAACGTACTCGGTACGTTCGTCGTGCTCACTGGGCTCATCATCGTGCTGCTCGCCCTCACCTTCATTACAAAGAACATGCGCACGCTCGTCGCCGACCGCGTCGAAAAATCGGTCAACACTGTGCTCAGCAAAGGATCCGGTTCGGTTGCGATGCTGCTCGGCCTCGTCATCACGATCGCCGTGCAGTCCTCGAGCATTACCACCTCGATCCTCATTCCGCTGACCGCTGCCGGCGTGCTGTCGTTGCGCAACGCGTACCCGGTGACACTCGGCGCCAACGTCGGAACAACGATCACGGCATTGCTCGCCGCGCTGGCTGCGTCGGTGCCTGAGGCGCTCACCGTCGGGCTCGCCCACACCACGTTCAACGTAATGGGAATTGGGGTGCTCTACGTTCTCCCGTTTGCGCGCGATGTCCCCGTTCGGCTGGCGGAAGGCCTCGCTGAGATTGCCGTCAAACGTCGCGTTTGGGCCGTCGCGTACGTCATGACAACGTTCATTATCCTCCCTCTTATCGGTGTTGCCCTGCTCCGATGAGTCACTCGCCGGCCCAAGTTTTCAACCAACAGCAACTCGTGAGGGAAGTTCGATCATGGTGATGTCATTTTTTAGCAAACGCGAAGGCGGCCTCGATCACATCGTGTCTCGGGCAGTCGGGATGCTTGGCGATGCGCGCCACTCATTCGATTTGGCGACGCTCGCCCTTCTCACCAACACGGACACCGCTGCGGTCCAAGCCGACATCCGTGACACCGACCAGCGCATCAACCACATGGAACAGCAGTTGCGTTCTGAGCTGGTTGTCCATGTCACCGTGCAGGGTTCGTCCGACATTGGTTCCGTACTCGGCATGATCTTGCTACTCAAGAAAATCGAGCGCATCGGCGACCAGGCGACCAATGTGCTCGATCTCGCCGAAAGCGGTGTCCGTCTGGCCGGCGAAACCGACACCGAAGCCATGCTCGCAGAGCGCGGCTTGATCTCGACGATGTTTGGCGAAGCGGCCGACCTGCTCGCCGAGCCCAACGACGGACGCACCGAGGAGTTCGCCACTCGTATTCTTGCCCTGGTCGCCGAGCACCAGGCAAAGATCGAGAGCTACCTTCACTCCGACCGGCCCGGCCGCGAGGTCGTACCCCGTGCGATTTACTACCGCTACCTCAAGCGCATCGTCGCCAACCTGCTCGGCATCGTCCGCACCGCCGCGGGCCCCCTCCCCTCCTCCACCACTGAAGAAGACGACAAAGACGACTGAGCACGAAGAACCCGAGGAATGCCGCGATTCCATGGCGTCTCTGAGATCGGCGTACGTGGCGTCAACGCGAATACTTGTATCCCAGGCCGCGGATGGTGGTGATCAACTGGGGGTTACTCGGGTCGGCTTCCAACTTGCTCCGCAACCGCTTGATGTGGACGTCGAGCGTCTTTGTGTCGCCGACATAATCGTGTCCCCAAATCCGATCAATCAATGTCTCGCGTGGCAGCACGCGGCCGGCGTTGACGAGTAGCAGGTGGAGCAGCTCAAACTCCTTCAACGGAAGGGTCAGCTCGTTGCCTTCGAGAGTGATCCGGTGCGCTTCAGGGTCGAGCATGACAGCGCCCACTTCGATCGTTCCGGCCCCGAGGCCTGCGGTCGAATCAGACGCCTCACCAGAACGTCGAAGGACTGCCCGAATTCGTGCAGCAAGCTCGCGAATTCGGTACGGCTTCGTGACGTAGTCGTCGGCGCCGACTTCGAGCGCGACAACCGTGTCGATCTCCGCGCTCTTGGCGGTGACCATAATAATCGGCACTCGACTCTTCTTGCGGATCTGGCGACACACCTCGATGCCCGAAAGCCGGGGCAGCATCACGTCGAGCAAGACCAGGTCGGGAGAAACGGCGTCAAATTTTTCGAGGGCGTCGACACCGTCGACGGCCACGTGCACCGTGAACCCTTCACGGACAAGGCCAATATTGAGGGCTTCGACAAATGATGGCTCGTCTTCCACGACCAAGATCACGGCTTCACCCATCAGACACACTCACCTTCTGTGGCAGTGATGATTCCGTCGCTACTGCAGGCCGACCGGACGCCGGCTGCACTCCGATTTGATCGGCCAACTCATCTGCTTCGGGGCATGGCCCGAGGAGTCGGGCCGGGAGGCGAAAGGTAAATGTCGACCCTTCGCCCTCCTGTGATTGCACAGAGACAGCGCCTCCGTGGTTGTTCGCGACGTGACGCACGATGGCGAGGCCCAACCCGGTTCCACCGTTCTGTCGGGCACGCGCCTTGTCGACCCGATAGAACCGTTCGAATACGCGGTCGAGATCGGCAGCAGGAATCCCGACGCCCTGATCAACGACCATGACTTCGAGCCACCGCTCGTTGCGACGGATGCGGACTTGCACCAGCGAGCCGTCGTCGCTGTATTTGACGGCGTTCTCGACGAGGTTTCCAATGGCGGAGATCAACTGTGCCCGGTCGGCACGAATCCATAGTCGATCTGCTGCGTCGACCATTTCGACTTGCACCTGGTGGCCATCAGCTGCCATCCGGCCTCGGGCCACGGCTTCGCCGACGACCGCAGTGAGGTCAACTTCGTCGTCAAGACGATGGCTCAACTCGATGCGCGACAACTTCAGCAAGTCGTCGATCGTTCGTGCCGCACGGTGTGACTCTTCAACAACTCGGCTCGACAGCGTGTTGATCACCGTTTTATCGGTTTCATCGGCGAGCATTTCTGCCAAAACCGCGATGGCCCCGACCGGTGTCTTGAGTTCATGTGAAATGTTTGCCACGAAGTCGGTTCGCATCGAGTCGATGCGAACGCGATCGCTGATGTCGTCGATCGTGGCCACTGCACCGCCGTTGGGGATCGGTATTGCGTCAATGCTGAACGTGGTCTTAGGCGGCCCTTGAAGTTCAACGATCCGTCCAGCCCGCTCGCCCGATTGCGTCTCGGTGAAGAGTTGCTGGAGGTGCGAATCGACAATCACGCCGGCGTGGGTGCCCGTGAGGGCATCGGCGGCTTCGTTGCGATACACGGTCTTCAACGATGCGTCGCACATCACGACACCAATCTCCAGACGGTCGACGGCGCTCTGCAATCCCAACGCTCGACCAGCATCGTTGCCAGCAGCCGACAATGCCTCTCCCATCGGCTCCTTGCTTGCCACCTGGCGGCGACGAAATCCGCGTGTGTCGTCATTTGACCGGCGTGCCAGCACAACCCCGATGGCAAGACCGATCACCACTCCGGCAAACAGTACGACGACCACAGGCATGTCAGATCTCAGCCCTGATCGACGGGAACGATGACGCTGTCGACGATCTCGGGCGGGTCGTTGTCGCTCTCGGCATGCGGATGCTCTGGGACCCAGCCATCGACGATGTAGCGAACGCGGTCGCCGACGTTGACGGCGTGGTCACCAATCCGCTCATAGAAGCGGGCGACCACAGCGAGTTGCACGGCGACTTGGAGGTCGATGGTGCCAGCCGCATGGCTTTCGAAAATCACCTGGATGAACTGGCGTTGCAGATCGTCGAGGTAGGAGTCCATGTCGTGCAGCGCCGCGGCCCGGGGGCTATCAAGGTTGAGATACGCCTCGGTTGACTCCTTGAACAGCAGTTGGGCCTGGTTGCCCATTTTCTGGATGACACCGCGCAGGCTTGGGTCAAGATCGTGACTGTAGATCCGACGAGCCGCCTTGCAGATGTTGACACACAGATCGGCGGAGCGCTCGATGTCGGCAATGATCTTGATGGCTGACACAAGCGAACGAAGGTCGGAGGCAACCGGGGCTTGCAGCGCAATCACCTTGAAGCACCGCTCTTCGAATTCGACCGCCTTGGCGTCGTATTCGTCGTCGCCCAGAATGACGTACTCAGCTGCTTCGAGATCACCGTCGAGAAGGATCTGCGTGGCACGCGGCACAAGTTCGGTGACTCCGGCGCCCATTCGCGCAATGCCCGCGCTGATCTCGGCGAGTTGCTCGTGGAAGTTGGAGCGAAGTTCTTTCGACATCAGCCGAACCGCCCCGTCACGTAGTCTTGCGTAGCTTGCTTGGCGGGGTTGGCAAAGATCTTCTCGGTCGTGTCCATTTCGATCAGCTTTCCAGGTTTGCCAGTTCCTTCGATCGTAAAAAAGCCGGTGCGGTCGCTCACTCGTGCCGCCTGTTGCATGTTGTGCGTGACGATCACAATGTTGTACGTGCGCTTGAGTTCGAGCATCAGTTCTTCGATCGCCAGCGTCGAGATCGGGTCGAGCGCCGAGCACGGCTCGTCCATCAGCAACACGTCAGGCGACACGGCAATGGCGCGGGCGATACACAGACGCTGCTGCTGGCCACCCGACAGGCCTGACCCCGGCTTATCGAGACGATCCTTCACCTCGTTCCAGAGGTTGGCACCGCGCAACGACTCTTCGACGAGTTCGGCCGCTTCGGTTTTGCTCATCCGCTTGGAATTGAGCTTCTTACCTGCCAACACGTTGTCTGCAATTGACATAGTTGGGAACGGGTTGGGGCGTTGGAACACCATCCCGATCTTGCGCCGTACCGCCACCGGATCAACACCGGGGCCATAGAGATCCTTGTCGTTGATCACGACGCTGCCTTCAACGTAGGCGCCGTCGATGACTTCGTGCATCCGGTTAAGTGATCGCAAGAACGTCGACTTGCCACAACCGGACGGGCCGATCAGCGCCGTGATCGACTGCGGGTTGATCGTCATCGAGACGTCTTCTACCGCCTTGAATGCGCCGTAGTAAATGTTGAGATTGGTGACGTCGATGCGGTTCGGCAGGTCAACCGGCGCATTCAGATCCGATTCGACCGCCGAGTCGTTTCCGGCCTGAGTCGTTTGTGCGGAGTTGGGCATGATCACTGCGCCGTTCTGGGTCGAAGGGAGAGGGCTTGAAGTTGCCGAGCGGATCATTTCAGACCCTTCGGCTTGAGAATGGAAGAAAGGATACGGGCCCCCGTGAAGAGGACCGCCACGATGATGACGAGTGTCAGCGCCGACGCCCACGCTCGATCGAGGCTCGCGTCACGCGGCAGCGTCGGGAATGCGTAGGAGTTGTAGGTGAATACCGGCAGCGTCGCCATGCGTCCCGACAATGGGTTGTAGTTGACGCCTTGAGCAATGCCCACGGT
>CALAHA010000061.1 GCA_937891565.1 uncultured Ilumatobacter sp.
GCAGTGCCGGGTGCTCAAGACGCCGACACCTTCGAAAAGGTGCTGCGCAAGATCGCGGCCAACATGCTCAAGCCCGCCGACGACTGACCGTGCTGCTCGCGCACGGATTCACGCAGACCGCGCAGAGTTGGTCACTCGTCCAGCAGCTGCTGCGCGCCCGTGGCTTCGACGACAGCAAGGCAATCGACCTCCCTGGCCACGGATCAGCCGGCGATGTTCGCGCCGACCTGTGGGGCTCCGCTGATCACCTGGTTGCCGCAGGCGGTCGCACCACTTACATCGGTTACTCGATGGGTGGGCGGGTCAGCCTGCACGCCGCCCTCGCCCACCCGGACGTGGTTGAGCGACTGGTCTTGATTGGAGCGACCGCGGGGATCGACAACGTCGACGCCCGCGCCCAGCGTCGGACCGACGACGAACTCCTCGCCGACCGAATCGAGACAATCGGGGTCGAGGCGTTCATTGACGAATGGCTCCAGAACCCGTTGTTCGCTGGCCTGACGCCCAACCAGGCACTGCGCGAGGATCGGCTGCACAACACCGCCGACGGCCTCGCTTCCAGCCTGCGCCTTGCTGGCACCGGGACGCAGGCGCCCCTGTGGGATCGCCTGATTGAAATCAGTTGCCCAGTCTTGCTGCTGGTCGGTCAACAGGATCAGAAGTTCCGTGCAATCGCCGAACGAATGGCCACGGCGCTGCCGAACGCCGAACTTCTAGCGATCGGCGACGCCGGCCACAGCGTCCATCTTGAGCAGCCAGAACGCACCGTCGACGCACTCATCGACTGGTTGAAGCCAAAATAGTTCGTCTGCACCCATATTCGACCTGCACTGTCACACCGAGCTGACCTCGGTGTGACAGTGCAGGCCCAGAGTTGAGCGAGTCAGCCGCCGAGTGCGAGGCCGAGGGTCACTGCGACACCGAAGCCGAGTTGCAGCTTGCCGGTTGAGCCGAGGACACCGATCAGCTCCTTGGCGTTCGCTCCGCCGAGCACCGCACGTGTCGGTGTAATCGCCAGCGGTGCCGCGGCGAGCCCGATCAGCGCCAACGGCCGATCCGTTGCTGCGGCAATCGCGACGAGCACGAAGGCTCCTGCGATCAACATGACGTAGAACCACCGAGTGCGCTGGTCTCCTAGCCGAACAGCCAGCGTCTTCTTGCCCACTTCACGGTCGGTCGGGATGTCACGCAGGTTGTTGATGACAAGTAGCGCACAGGCCAGCGAGCCAGCAGCGCACCCAACAATGACGGAAAGTCCGGTGATCTCGCCGACTGCGGCGTAGGTGGACCCTGCAGTGGCGACCAAGCCAAAGAATACGAACACAAAGACTTCGCCGAGGCCGAGGTAGCCGTACGGCTTCGGGCCGCCGGTGTAGAACCAGCCAGCAGCAATGGCAGCCGCGCCGACTGCGATCAGCCACAGTGACGTGTCGAGCGCAATTGCGGCGCCTGCGACAGCGGCGACGCCGAAGGATCCGAAGGCCGCGAGTTTGACCGACTTCGCTGGTGCGAGGCCGCTGGCAACGAGCCTGACCGGGCCGACACGAACCTCATCGGTGCCACGTACGCCGTCGCTGTAGTCGTTTGCGTAGTTGACCCCGACCTGCAGCATCAAGCTGACGACGAGGCAGGCTGCGACGCGCCACCAAGCGATTGGCCCGACACCCACGGCGGCGGCTGCGCCGATCGCCACGGGGACGACAGCAGCGGGCAAGGTGCGCGGGCGAGCCCCGACTATCCAACGATTCATGCGGTCCCCATCATGTCAGGTGACATGATGTATGCATGAGTGAACTGTGGCGAATGTCGGCGCTCGAACTTGCCGAGCAGATCCATACGAAGCAGGCATCGCGTCGGGAAATACTCGCGGCTCACCTCGAACGCATCGATGAGGCCAACCCACATTTGAACGCAGTGGTGCGGCGCCTCACGGTGGCCGGCGATATCGAGTCGCTCGTCGGCACCTTCACGCCGATCGATCCGATCGCCAGCTGACATGGCCGGCCGTCTCGTTGCCCTCGACCTTCCCGGCGGGCCTGACTTCATCGAAGAACTGCAACGCATCTGGGCAAACGGCGATGCAGCATTCCCGGTCGACCAACGGTTCCCTGAGTCGGCCAAACAGCAGATCTGCGCAGCGATGCGCGTCAGCGACAACATCGAGCCCGGCGACGCGCTCGTCGTTGCAACCAGCGGGTCGAGCGGGTCGCCCAAAGGCGTGATCCTCACGCATGATGCCGTGGCTGCATCAGCAGAAGCAACGAGCCTCCGTCTCGGAGTCGGTGCAGGCGATCACTGGCTGGCCTGTTTGCCGCTCTCGCACGTCGGCGGCCTGTCGGTGGTCACTCGCGCCCTGCACGCCGGCACGGCTCTCACCGTGCTCCCCGTCTTCGATGCTGCGGCGGTCGACGCCTCCGACGCAAACTTAATCTCGCTCGTCGCGACAACGCTCGGCCGTATCGACTGCACGAAGTTTCGGACCATCGTCCTCGGCGGGGCCCGGCCACCTGCGGGCCGCCCTGGGAATGCTGTCACGACCTACGGCCTGACCGAAACCGGGTCGGGAGTCGTTTACGACGGCATTCCACTCGATGGCGTCGAGGTCGACATCGGCGACAATCATGAGATTGCGCTGCGCGGGCCGATGCTCACACGCGGCTACCGCAATGGCCAGTCAGCCGTGACCGATGACGGATGGCTCCTGACCGGCGATCTCGGTCGGTGGACCACCGGCGGCCACCTGCACGTCGACGGCCGCAAGGGCGACCTGATCATCAGCGGCGGCGAGAACATCTGGCCCGAAGCTGTTGAGTCGCTTGTTGCTACGCACCCCGACATCGCTGATGTAATGGCCCGCGGTGTTGACGACACCGAATGGGGCCAGATCGTCGAAGTTGTCGTCGTTCCCGTCGTCGGGCGAACCCCTGACCTGGAATCGATCCGGTCGCACGTGAAGCAGACAGCGCCGAGCTACCTCGCACCGAAACGACTCACGCTGGTCGAGTCCCTCCCGCGGACCGCCCTCGGCAAGCTGCGCAGAATCTTCTGAACGTCAGACTCCGGAGCTTGCGACCCCTGCACCGCCGTCGATGACATAGGTCTCGCCGGTGATCCAGCTAGCCATGTCGCTCGCAAGGAAGACCGCGAGGTTCGCAATGTCTTGCGGATCGCCGAGCCGTTCGAGCGGCAAACGGGCAGCCAGGCTGTCACCGAAATTATCGACGAGGTAGGCAGCGAAGTCGGTCTGGACAAGCCCGGGTGCAATACCGACGACGCGGTTCGGACCAATCTCGCTGGCGAGCTGACGGGTCAGGTGGATGACCGCTGCCTTGGTCAGGTTGTAGACCCCAAGTCCGCCTTCGGCACGGAGTCCGCCGACCGACGCGATGTTGATGACGACACCCGGCTTGTCTTTGAGGGCATGTTCGTATGCGGCCTGGGTCCAGAAGATCGGAGCATCGAGGTTCACCTGGAACGTCTTGTCGTAGCGCCCTTTGTCGACGTCCATGATCGGCCCGTAGTACGGGTTCGTCGCAGCGTTGTTGACAAGGATGTCGAGCCCGCCGAAACGTTCGATCGTCGCGAGGACGGCGCGCTGACCAGCGTCGTCGTCACCAGCGTTGGCGGCAAACACATCGACGTCGCCGGTCATCTCGGCAGCAGCTGCCTCGAGGGCATCCAGCTTGCGACTGTTCAACATGACCTTCGCACCAGCAGCAGCCATCGACGCGGCGATTGCCTTACCGATACCGCGTGAGGCTCCAGTAACGAGAGCGACTTTTCCATCCAGGGAGATCTCCATGGATGGTGAACTTACTCTGCGACGTCGCCTGGATCATCATGGTCGAGCTGATCATGATGCAGTTGCCGGAACCCAGCCGGCGCAGGCCCACCCCAATGATGCTCGATGAGGAGTGCCAACTCGCGGGAGCGCATCGCCGCTGCTTCAACAGGCTCGCCATGGTCGTGCCCCAAGATGTGCAACACGCCGTGGACGACAAGCAGCGCGATTTCGTCTTCGTAGGTCCCAGCATGTTCAGCGAACTGCGCACCGGCGACTGCCGGTGAGAGCACGACGTCGCCGAGCAGGGCCGGAATAACCTCGCCGTCGGGAGTGACCATCGGTTCGTCGTCGAGCGGGAACGAGAGTACGTCGGTCGGACCAGTTTTGCCCATGTGTTCGGCATTGAGCTCAGCGATGTCGTCGAGGTCGATGAACGTGAGCGTGAGTTCGCCACTCGCACCTTCGGTCAGCAGTGTTGCGTGAGCCAGCCGCTCCCACCGCTCGACGTCGACGTTGCAGCCAGGCGAATCGTCAGCCGACCGCTCATCTGCGGCAACGACTGTGATGTCGTCAGCGCTCGGCACGCTGCACTTCACGCTGGGCTTGACGCTGGGCTTCACGTTTGGCTTCGGCTGCTTCGTCACGCCGTTCGTAGGCCTGCACGATGTCGGCAACGATCTTGTGGCGCACGACATCAGCACTGCCGAGCTTGACAAAGGTCAAGTTGTCAATCCCGTCCAGTGTCTCTTCCAGCGAGAGAAGGCCACTCTTGTTGCCAGCTATATCCACTTGGGTCGTATCGCCCGTGACCACGACACGCGAACCGAACCCAATACGCGTCAGGAACATTTTCATCTGCTCAGGCGTCGTGTTCTGCGCTTCGTCGAGAATGATAAAGCTGTTGTTCAAAGTCCGCCCGCGCATGAAGGCGAGCGGCGCAACTTCGATCACCTGCTTCTCGATCAAACGCTGCACACCCTCCATGTCGAGCATGTCGTAGAGAGCGTCATAGAGCGGCCGCAGATATGGGTCGATCTTTGCCATTAAATCGCCCGGCAGGAACCCGAGTCGCTCCCCCGCCTCGACCGCTGGGCGGGTCAAGATGATGCGTTCGACTTCTTTTGCCTGGAGTGCTCGCACCGCCATCGCTACAGCGAGCCACGATTTACCAGTACCTGCCGGGCCGATGCCGAACGTGATGACGTTTTTCGCGATGGCATCGACATACCGCTTCTGACCGGCCGTTTTTGGCTTGACCTGACGTCCTTTGGCGTTCCGGAGTACCTGATGCGTTAAAATTTCGCTGGGGCGCTCATTGGACTTCACCATCGTGAAGACCCGGTCGAGCGTATTGTCGTCGAGTTGCTGACCGTTCTGGATCAAAGTGACGAGCTCTTCGAACAGACGCGACACGTTCGTGACGTGAGCTGTCTCTTCGCCGGATACGCGGACTTCATTTCCACGAACACGGACGGCGACGGTGGGAAATTCTTGCTCGACGCGCCTCAGAAACTGGTCACGCGGGCCGACAAGCGCTGTCATCACGTGTTCGCCAGGCACGACAACCGTGACGTGAGAATCTGAGGACGGTCGCGCTGGAGCTCCTTGGGTCATCTGGAGACGCGTCCGGCATCTGCCGCGGCCGAAACAGCTTCGGTTGCAACGCGAGCGGAGCCGGGCGCGTGGTCGCGAGTGACTCCAAAAGATTCCAGATGCACTGGCCCACACAGGCGGCCGAGACTCATCATCGATTCTGCTGCGCCTTCTCGCTCGTCCGCCTGATTCGACTCAGGCACGTCGACCACGCCCAGGGCGCCCTTTTCGTGCTCTTGCGCGAGGCCTTGCCGTTCGAGATGGAACAATACGTCGGACATTTGTTGGTCGGATGCCGCAATTGTTCGGCCAGACACTTCGTACAGCTGCCCGAACGAATCCAGCACGGTCCGGCCCGTGATGCTCGAATGTTTTGTGATGTACATCTTCGGCCCCTTTTCGACTCGCGTCTGGACTCACGTGTGAGATCTATTGTGTTGGTTTCTACTGGTCTGCCAGGAAATTTCTACGGTTTTTCATTTATTGACCGCTTCAAGACTCTGGATCCGTTGATCAAGACGCTAACGAACAGCGAGATTTGGAATAACGCAGAGGGTACTGCGACGGGTTGCGTGGGCGTACGTCGCCGCAGGTCTTTCGGCTCCCCGTGGATTTCCCTTTCTGAATCCGACGGAGCGCGCTGGCCTGGCCCTCTCTCGACGTGAACGACGGAACCAATATGAGTGTCGCACTCAACGAGGCCTACCTCCCGATGGCCACCCCGTTGGTCACGCTTGCCGGCGGGCTCGTAATTTCATGACTGGCACGCCGTCCTG
>CALAHA010000062.1 GCA_937891565.1 uncultured Ilumatobacter sp.
TGCGACGCGACAAGTGCCTGGCTGATCGTGCCGGGTTGGACACGCTGGTCACGATGGACGAAGCCGTCGCAGCGATGACTACACCGCCGTCGACGACCCGGGCCTACTTCCGTGGTGCCTGCCTCGACAAGTTTCCGGACGAGATCGTTGCAGCCAATTGGGACTCACTGGTTTTTGACGTCGGGCGCGACCCCCTGCGTCGAGTGCCCATGATGGAACCACTGAAAGGCACCGCCGACCACGTCGCCGCGCTGATCGACGGGTGTGACACAGCGCGCGAACTTCTCGATCGACTGGGCCAGTAGGCAAAAGTTCAATACAGTCAGACACAGTGCTCGGTTACCGAGCAGCAGCAATCAGGGGAGACATCTCATGGCCGAACGAATCCAAAAGTCCAAGCCCACACAAGACACGGAAGCGAATGTCGATGCAGCGGCTGACGCTGTCACCGAGACCGCTGACAAAATTAAGGCTGACATCGACGATCTGCTCGACGAGATCGACGAAGTCCTCGAAACCAACGCTGACGACTTTGTGAAGTCGTACGTCCAGAAGGGCGGGCAGTAGACCGATGTCAATGCCGTTCTTCTCTCCGGGCGACGACCCGGGTTCAAGCTTTCCTGAGCTCCTCCGGCGTATTGGAATGTCGCCAGACATCGCCGCAAATGGCTCCGTTATCGGCGCCAGTTTCGCGATTCCACACGCCACGACTTGTGTTGCCCTCAAGTACGAGGGTGGCGTTGTGATGGCGGGTGACCGTCGGGCGACGTCTGGCAACATCATTTCTCACCGCTCGATGGAAAAAGTCGTGCAGGCCGATCGCCACAGTGCCGTGGCAATCGCTGGGGCAGCCGGCCCAGCAATGGAAATGGTCAAGATGTTTCAGCTCCAGTTGGAGCACTACGAGAAGGTCGAAGGTTCATCGCTGAGCCTCGAAGGTAAGGCGAATCAGCTGTCGGCAATGGTCCGTAGCAACTTGCCCGCAGCGATGCAGGGCATGGTCGTTGTGCCAATCTTTGCTGGCTACGACGTGCGGCGCGAAGTGGGTCGCCTCTGGGACTTCGATGCCACAGGCGGCCGATACGAAGAACGCAACCACGTGTCGACGGGTTCAGGCAGCTTGCACGCAAGCACGGTGATCAAGGTCGGCTTCCGTGACGGTCTCTCCCGCGACGACGCAATCCAACTGGCCTGCCGTTCGCTTTGGGAAGCAGCCGATGCCGACAGCGCTACCGGTGGGCCCGACGTACTCCGCGGGATCTACCCGGTCGTTGCTGCAATTGATGTCGATGGATGGGAACGTGTCGACGATGCCGACCTTGCCGCTCGATTCGAAGCAATCGTGAATGAAGTGAGTACCCGATGAGTCAGCCGTTCTACGTCGCACCCGAACAAATGATGAAAGACCGCGCCGATTATGCGCGCAAGGGCATCTCGCGCGGGCGAGCCCTGGTCGCAGTCCGGCATAACGATGGCATCGTTATCGTTGCCGAGAACGCATCCGAAACGCTCCGCAAGGTCTCAGAGATTTACGATCGCATCGCCTTTGCTGGCGTCGGCAAGTACAACGAGTTCGACCAGCTTCGTGTCGCTGGCGTGCGCGCCGCTGATCTCAAGGGCTTCCAGTACTCCCGAGACGACGTCGACGCGCGCAGCCTGGCAAACAGTTACGCCCAGATGCTCGGCAACATCTTCACCCACGAGATGAAGCCAATGGAGGTCGAAATCCTCGTCGCCGAGATTGGCCTCGATGCATCCGGCGACCAGATGTTCCAGCTGCTCTATGACGGGACCGTCGTCGACGAACGCAATTACGCGGCTATCGGTGGCGATGCCGAAGCGATTCGCGGTCGGCTCGGCGAGAGCTTTGTTGACGGTCTCGATCGGCGCGCTGCGATTCGTGTCGGTCTCGCCGCACTCAGTGGGCCAGATCGTGAAATCGAAGTGGGCGACCTCGAAGTAGCGGAGCTTACGCGTGGCCATGCACGGCGCTGCTTCTCCCGGATCGACGCCGCCGCCCTCACCGAGCTCCTCGCCTGAGCCCGATCGTTCGTCAGCGTGATGGTAATGGTCGTCATGCCACCCAAAACCATCACGCTGACCCAGTCCGGCCAGTCGCCAGGCCGACATGCCGCAGCCGGATGGCCTGGATTAGGTTGATCGAGGTGGGAAGCAACTGATGGAACGTCGGATTTACGGGCTAGAGAACGAGTACGGAATCACGTGCACGCTTCGTGGCCAACGCCGGCTGAGCCCTGACGAAGTCGCCCGGTATCTCTTTCGACGGGTGGTCTCCTGGGGACGCAGCTCGAACGTGTTTCTGCAGAACGGAGCTCGGCTGTATCTCGATGTGGGATCTCACCCCGAGTACGCAACACCTGAGTGCGATTCGATCTACGAGTGCGTCGTTCACGACAAGGCAGGCGAACGGATCCTTGAGCAGCTGGTCGAATCGGCCGAGGAACGGCTGGCCGAAGAGTCAATCAGCGGCACGATCTACCTATTCAAAAACAACACCGACTCAGCGGGTAATAGCTACGGCTGCCACGAGAATTACTGCACAAGCCGCGATGCCGACCTCAGCAAGTACGCCGAGGTGTTGATCCCGTTCTTCGTGAGCCGTCAGATTTATACGGGCGCTGGCAAAGTGCTGCAGACGGCGCGCGGCGCAAAATTTTCTATTGCGCAGCGCGCCGAGCACATCTGGGAAGGCGTCTCGTCGGCAACCACTCGCAGCCGCCCAATAATCAATACCCGCGATGAGCCACACGCGGATGCAGAGAAGTACCGGCGGCTACACGTCATTGTTGGCGACTCAAACATGAGCGAATACACGAACTTTGTGAAAATCGGGGCAGCGGCCTGCATGCTGCGGATGCTCGAAGATCCCAACGTGGTGCTGCGTGACATGACCCTCGAAAACCCGATCAGGGCGATTCGTGAGATTAGCCACGACATCACTTGCCGAAAGACCGTACGCCTCGCGAACGGCCGAGAAGTCAGCGCGCTCGACATCCAGCGGGAGTATCTCAATCGTGCGTTGCGCTATGCCGACGGACCAGGTTTTCCCCCGTTGGAACAAAAGGCCCTGGACATGTGGGAACACTGCATCAGCACGATCGAAGACGATCCGCTCAAGCTTGACCGAGAAGTCGACTGGGTGATCAAGCACAACCTGATCGAAAAGTTTCGGGAACGGCACGACCTGCCGCTTGGTCATGCCCGGGTCCAACTGCTCGACCTGCAATACCATGACGTCTCACGGAGCCGCAGCCCGTTCTACAAGATGCAAGAACGCGGGCTTGTCGAGCGGATCTGTACCGATGAGGACATCAACACCGCTATAGATGTCCCGCCGCAGACGACCCGTGCCCGTTTGCGTGGCGAGTTCGTCAAGCGCGCCAAGGAAAAGAATCGTGATTACACGGTTGATTGGGTGCACTTGAAGCTCAATGACCAGGCCCAGCGGAGCGTGCTGTGTAGCGACCCTTTCAAGAGTCATGACGAACGAGTCGACCGGCTGATCGAAACACTCTGACGCTCGAGGTTGGTACGAGGTCGGTACGAGGTGAGCGAGGCTGCCTCCCTGGCGCCGATCGGCTGCTGATGGCAGATACCGTTGCGCTCTCGTGACCATCAAGAACGACGGGCAATTGCCTGATTCCACCCTGGGCAGGCCGAGCAGCGGGCCGGTCGATGACCCTTGGTCGCACGATTCTCCGAATCGCTCCGCGGTTGCCTCGTCACACGGTCACGGTGCTGGTGCTGGTGCTGGTGCTGGTGCATCCCGCCATCCAACATCGCGAGTGTCGTCAGGCGCGAGAGCCTTCTTCGATTGGGCTGTCGTCGTCACAGTCGCACTACTCGTCGCCTTCGTTGTCCGTGGATTCGTGCTGGCCCACTTTGTCGTCGAGGGCCAGTCGATGGCAACAACGCTTGACACCGGCGACCGCGTCTTCGTGAACAAGCTGTCATACCGGCTCCACGATCCAAATCGTGGTGACGTGGTCGTCCTGCACCAGCTCACGAACACGACCGAACGTGACCTCATCAAGCGTGTGGTCGGTTTGCCGGGCGAGACGATTGAAATGACTGGATGTGTCGTGCGGATCACTGCCGCCAGCGGCTCAACCTCTCAGGTGCTCGAAGAGCCGTACCTCGACGAGGTTGATCTGGTCCCAGGGCAATGCGGCGGAGACATCCCGTCTCAGGTCGTTCCGGACAACTTCGTGTTCGTACTCGGCGACAACCGTGGCGGATCGCAAGACAGCCGCGCTCTCGGAGCGATCAACAAAAATGACCTCGTCGGCCGTGCATTCGTGGTGTTCTGGCCGAAATCGCACTGGCAATGGTTGTGAGCACGGCTTCGCCGTACGAGCGACTTGCGTCGATCCGTGGTTGACGCCACATTCATCACTCGATCGGAGCCTGGCGGCTCACTTTGGGATAGGGCCGCCGATTTCTTTGTTGAACGCGTCCATCATGATGTCGACGTGGTCGCTAAACACGGCGTCGAGACCCATGCGGAACGCTGTCTCTAATTGGTCGTCGAACTGCAGGTCCCAGCCGAAGGCATAGAGGTTAAACCGGTGGAACAGAGCTGCCAAACCGCCGTTCCAGTCGGTGCGATGCATGTTGATGCCGTCGATGCCATGATGGGCCAACGATGCGGCTCGACGCTCAGGGCCTTCCTTGAGGCGCCCGAGACGCGTCGAGTTCAAGATCTTGACGTCGGTCAACTCAGAACGGTTTGCGACACATCGCTCGAAGTCGGGATCGCACAGCCACGTTCGGGGGAGCATTGCCGGGTCGATGGAGCGCACGTTGTCGACGATGGCTGCCGCGGCGTCGGGATCTTTCACGTCGAGCGACAGTTCGTAGTTCGTTCCACAGTGTTCGAGGAGCTCAACCAGGGTGGGGATGTGCTCGGGAAGGTCGGCACGCAACACGGTACTGATTGGCTTGCGGCGGATCCCCCGCTTGACCACGCCGTCGTGATCGAGCACCGCTACGCCATCGGCTGTCAGCCAGACATCGCTCTCGAGTCCAGAGGCTCCGAGCTTGAGTGCCAGTTCGAATGCGGGCAGCGTGTTTTCGCGAGCGTGTGCGCGCGCTCCTCGATGGGCGAAGGTGATCGGCGGGTCGAGGCGAGATGGGAGACGTTGCTGCACTGAACGAGATGATGCCAGCCACGTAGACTCCAAGACGTGTTCAACCTCCAGGGCAGCGAGATCATTGTCATCCTGCTGTTGGCACTCGTCATCCTTGGACCAGAAAAGTTGCCGGATGCAGTTCGAAAGTTTGCCCAGACATACGGCGAGTTGAAGAAGATGGGCAACGGTTTCCAGTCTGAGCTGAGGTCCGTTCTTGACGAACCGATCCGCGAGATGAAGGAAACCGCTCGTTTGGTTCAAGACGCTGCGGACCCGAAGAAGATTGCCGAGCAAGCTGCCGAAGACAGTGCCCTGCGCGAAGCAGCCGAGTCAGCTGACCGGGCAGGGATCACGGACGTCCCGATTACCGAAGCAGCACTCGAAGCCGCCGACTCGGCCGACAACGGCACGGTGTCGGTTGATGAAGTGCAACTCAGTGCGCCTGTCGCTCCGACCACGCCCGATGAGCCCGATGAGCCCGATGAGCCCGA
>CALAHA010000063.1 GCA_937891565.1 uncultured Ilumatobacter sp.
CGACCACCGTCGATTTTCAAGACCCGCCTTCAGCACCGATCAGTCGGTGAGTTCGCTCAGCCGCCCGAAGCCCATCACACGACCGATCGCGACACCGCCAGCTTCCCAGAAGTGACGCTCGAACGACCGGACGCCGGCCACCACGGACGTGGTCGTCGGCGACACATATGCAGTCATGCCGACTTCGTCGGCGATAAGGCGCGAGCGGAGCGAGTGATACGGGTCGGTCACGACTAACACGCTGGCGTCGTTGCTCCCTGTGCTCTCGGTCAGGAGGTGAGCCACCCGCTCGAGGGATTCGAACGACGTCGTACCGCGATCTTCAAGCACAATCGACGCCTCCGGAACTCCTCGTTCCACGAGATACGCGGCCGAGGCCTCGGCTTCGGTGAACCGGTCACCCGCCTGGTTGCCACCGGTGACGACAACGATCGGTGCGAACCCTTGTGGCCAGAGTCCGGCAACGTGGTCGAGGCGCGCTGCCAGCTGAGGTGACGGACGGCCGTCGTACTGGGCTGCTCCCATCACCACAATCGCGTCGACCGATCGGGTCTGATCATTCCTGCCGGTCGCGTACACCTGGAACAACGACACCAAGAAGTAGCCGAGCAGTGCGACACAGCCCATGCTCGCAGCAATCAGTATCTGACGACGCCGTTGCGGGCGACGCTGAGCGAGCGGGCTCACGGGCGTAGCATCACGCTGCTCCGTGAGCGCACCTGGCATCTCGGGCCCCTCAGCTCCCCAGCTGACCGAGGGCGACACGCAGCCGCCGCAGCGTTTCGTCGCGGCCGAGCGCTTCGAATGATTCGAACAGCGGCGGCCCAACAGCGCGACCGGTCACCGCGACACGTGGGAGCGCCTGCGCCTTGCCGAGCTTCACTTCGAAGCGCACCATCACGTCCTCGATCGCAGCCTTCAGTGATTCATGTTCCCACAAAGGCAGAGCGTCGTATGCGTCGACGACATCACTCAAGAGCTGACCAGACCATTCGGGAGCGGTCGCCTTGGCCCACGCCTCCTCTTCATAGGTGATCGGAGCAGCGTTCTGACCTTGCGGCCAGAACAGGAAGTCGACGGTTCCCGGCACATCGGTGAGGCGCTCGAGGCGCTCTTGGATGTGCGGTGCAATAGCGGCAAAGCGCGCACGGTCCCACTCGGGAGGCAACAGCGCCGACGCTGCCGCAAGGTACTCGACAGGGTCCATGTTCTTGATGTACTGCTTGTTGAACGCCGTCAACTTCTTCACGTCGAAGAAGGCAGGCGACAGGTTGACGTCTTCGAGCGCGAAGTCGGCCTCGACTTGGCTCCACGTGACGATCTCGCTCCCGGCCTCCTCGGCACCGGGCGGCGTCCAGCCGAGCGTCATCAGGTAGTTGACCATTGCATCAGCAAGAATGCCGTCGTCGCGGTACTGCTCAAGCGCGACCTTGTCGCGACGTTTCGACAGCTTCTTGCGCTGCTCGTTGACCAACACGGGCACGTGGGCCCACACCGGCGGAGCGTGACCGAGCGCATCCCACAGCATCTGCTGCTTCGGCGTATTCGGCAGGTGCTCCTCGGCACGAACCACGTGGCTGATCGCCATCTCAATGTCGTCGACGACATTGGCGAGCAGGAACATCGGGGCGCCGTTGCCGCGCAGCAGCACAAAATCCTCGATCGTCCCGTTGTCAAAGTCGACGTCACCGCGCACGAGGTCTTGGACGACCGTGCGGCCTTCGGGCACTCGGAAACGCAACACACGGCCCGGCCCGGCCTCGAGTCCGCGGTCACGCGAGTAGCCGTCGTAGCCGGTAATCCCCAGCTCTTTCGCTCGGTCCTGGACCTCTTGGCCAGTCAGATCGCAGTAGTACGCCGCACCCGATTCGAAGAGGCGGTGAGCTGCTGCAACGTGCGCTGCGGCGTTCGCACTTTGAAAATGCGGACCCTCGAAATGCGGGTCGCTCTCGTCAATGCCGATCCAAGCCAGCGCATCGATGATGCCCTGAATCCACTCGGGCTGATTACGTGCCTCGTCGGTGTCTTCGATGCGGAGGACGAACGTGCCTTCGAGGCGCCGGGCGAGCGCCCAGTTCATCAACGCCGTCCGGGCGCCTCCGACATGAAAGAAGCCGGTC
>CALAHA010000064.1 GCA_937891565.1 uncultured Ilumatobacter sp.
TGGCGACGTGGCCGAGTGGTTTAGGCAACGGATTGCAACTCCGTGCACATGGGTTCGATTCCCATCGTCGCCTCCAACTGATGAACCCCTGATGAGTGACTGACTCATCAGGGGTTTGTTACGTTTTCGGCCCAGGTTGATCGAATCTGGGTTGTTCAGCTGGGCCAGGCGGCGCGGGCCTGCGGCACCACGTCGGTCAGGTACATCTCGAGCGCGTCGTCGTCGACCGGGAGGCGGAGCGCGACGTTCACGAGGTCGGCGCCGGCCTCTCGGTATGCCCCGATTCGTTCGAGAACATCGTCGGCCAAGCCGGTGAGCGCACCTCCGGTCACTCGCTCTGCAGTCTCGGGGCCCCACTGGTCGATGATCCGTTGCAGTTCGGCATCTGCTGATGCCCGGTTTGCGCCCATGTGGAAGGCCAAGTTGATCGATCGTTCGAGCGTGGCGGGGTCGCGTCCGATGGCTTCACACGCGGCATCGAGCTGTTCGTTGAGCCGCCGGTATTCGACTGGATCGACGTACGGCACGTTCCATCCGGAGCAGTATCGGGCAGCGATCTCCGGTGTTCGTTTCGGGCCGCGACCGCCTGCCCACAGCGGCATCGAGCCATTCAGGGGCCCGGGAACACACGTGACGGCGTCGACGCTGAAGTGCGTTCCCTGGTGCGTGGTGGTCGCGTCTGGTCCGAGCATTCCCGTGATGATCTCGAAGGCGTCGATGAGCATGTCAAAGCGCACCCCGGTCGATGGGAATTCGTAACCGTGCGCGCGGAATTCAGGCTCGTGCCACCCAGCACCGAACCCGGGCTCGAAACGTCCACCCGAGATGTGGTCGATGGCCACACACGACTTTGCAAGGACGGCAGGATTGCGGAACGGAGCGCAGAACATCAGACAGCCGATGCGCGCTTTGGAGGTGACCGACGCCAGTGCGCCGAGTGTCGCGACTGCTTCGAAGTGCGGCGTTTTGCCATCGTTCGGCGGAGCCTCGTACAGATGGTCCCAGACCGATATCCAGTCGACGACTTCGTCGAACCGCTGCCACAGCTCGACCATGTCGGCCATCGGAGCATTCTGCTGGCCGAGATGGACCCCGAGTTGTAGCCCAGCGCCCTCGGTCATGAGATGCCGCCGAGTTCTTCACCAGCAAGAGTGATTCGGTGCATCAACCGACGATGGCCCTGGTAGTCGTTGAGCGCCCAGTGCCAGGTCGATCGGTTGTCCCACATTGCAACCGAGCCCGGCTCCCACTCGAACTGATACGAGAAAGGCCCAGACGCCATGTGCTGATAGAGGAATGACAACAGAGGTGCCGACTCTTGCGGAGTCCACCCGAGGAAATGAGTCGTGAACGCTGCGTTCACGTACAGCAGTTTGCGACCGGTGTGCGGGTGACGCACGACGACGGGGTGGACGGAGCCGCCGATGCCTTCAGGGTTGCCAAAGCGGTCGTCGTCTTCGTCATAGCCAGCTTTGGCCCCAAAGACGTGCTCGCTGCTGTGATGCGCGTGGAGGCCGGCGAGTGTGGTCTTGAGTCCGTCAGAGAGCGCGTCGTAGGCGGCACCGACGCTGAGGAAGCGTGTGTCGCCACCCGTTGGCGGCAGGTCGCGGGCCACGAGGATCGATCCCTTGGCCGGAACCTGGTCGTAGCTGTGGTCGGTGTGCCAGCCACCACCCACGTTGACGGTGTGATCGGGCTCCTTGAGTACCTGGGCGATCTGCGGGTGCCCCTCGACGGGCGTGAAGAACTTGTTGATGTCGATTGACGAGAAGCGTTCCGCGAACTCGATGTGCTGCTGTTCGTCGACCGTCTGGCCTCGAAAAAAGAGTGCGCCGTGCTCACCCCAGGCGTCGACCAACACGCTGGTCTCGCTGTCAGTGAGCTGGGTGATATCGACGTCTTCGACGAGCGCTCCGACGTGGTCGGAAACCTGGGAAATCCGCATCTCCGGAGTCTCGCAAATTTGGGGCCAGCGCGCCGATGTCGGGGCGGCCTCAGCTGGCGAGTTGAGCCAGTGTCTTGTCGGCTTCTTGTGTTCCGAGCACCAAGAGGATGTCGCCGTCGAGTGATCCAGAGGTGGTCGGGATGTCGTCCGGCAATGCCAGGACGGTTAAGCCACCGAGTGCCGCGGCGAGTACTTCTGCATCGGCCCGAACTGCATCGCTTGCGTAGTACACCACTGATTCGCTCGCCTTCGCAGTGCTGTTCGCCGGAGTCCCAACCGTGAACCCTGCGGCTTCGAGCACGCTGCTCATTCGGCCAGCCGAGCCGCTGGTGGTGTTGGCATTGGCGACGACAATTGACGAGCCGCTATTGGCAAAGTCTCCGGTGGCGGCAGAGGCGCTACCAGCTGATCTGCTGGCCAGATCGGCAAGTGACTGGTCGGCCTCGTTGTTGCCGAGCAGAAGTAGAACCTGACCGCCGGCAAGCGTGCCGTCTTCGGTTGGGGCTGCGTCAGGTAGTGCTTCGACGCCGATGCCGCCGAGCGTCAGGGCGAGCGTCTCCGCAACGGCTTGTGCTCCAGCGGCGGCCGTGTAATAGACGATCGACTCTTCGACCTTCTCGGAGCCGTTGACTGCGTCTGCGGTGGTGAAGCCAGCGAGAGCGAGGGCATCAGTCATCCTGCCGGCGGAGCCACCGACAATGTTGCCGTTTGCCACGACCACGGTGGCGCCATCGAAAACCAACAGAACCGTGGTGGTAGTTACGGGTGCGTCGGTGACGGTCGGAGCCTCTGTGGCGACGGGCGATTGGATCGCCGGAACGGCCGTCGAAGTTGTCGACGTGCCGTCATTGCCCCCACCGCTGCATGCAACGAAAAGCAGTGAACCGACGATGGCGAAAGGGACAGCTCGTAACATCACTTCATTAGTCTCTCAAATTCTCACGCTGTGTCAATGCATCGGACGTTTTGAGCGCGTGGACCGCTTGCCGTTGCCCGGCCACCAATCGTTCTTCTGCCACCTCTCACAAGCACCATGCCGGATCGAGATCACCGGGGCCAGCCCATGTGACCGATCAGGACTTCGATGGCGTCATCGACATCGCCTGCAACGTATTGGTCAGGAACGGTGGCCCGACCCGCTGGTCAGTACAGTGGGTCCGTGAGCAGGTGGTCTTCCAGTGCGTCCATACCGGCGGCGAGACGGGCGGCTGGTCTGGTGGCTGGGCTGGTGGCTGGGATATTCATCGGAGTTGGGTGCGCGGGAGCGGACCGCTCAACGGTTGACATTCTGGCCGCGTCGTCATACACCGATGTTGCCGAACCGCTCGAAGTGCTACTCGAAGAAGAACTTGGGGTCGAGGTCGAGTTCTCCTTCGGATCGTCAGGATCGTTCTTGGAACAGATCCGTCAGGGTGCTCCGGCATCGGTGGTCATCACAGCTGACAGTGCGACGATGCAACGCATCAGTAATGCGGGTCTCGTTGATTCGGTCGTGTCGATTGCAACGAACGAATTGGTCATTGTCGCTGCCGACACTGCGGGAGGTCGAGGCATCGAGAGTGTCACAGACCTCAGATCGAGTGACGTGCTCGTCGTACTGTGCGCATCTTCAGCACCCTGCGGGGCTGCAACCGATGCCCTGCTCGAAGGAATCGGCCTCGACGTTGACGCAGCAAGTCGAGAACCGAACGTCAAGGCAACGCTGACGAAGGTGAGACTGGGTGAAGCCGACGCCGCAATCGTCTACCGAACCGATGCCTTGGCGTCACCCGGACTGCGCGCCGTGGCGATTGCCCAAGCCGACAACGTGCAGGTGACCAGTCGCGCTGCAGCGGTCGTTGGCCGCCAGGACGCAATGCGAGTCCTTGAGGTGCTGACCGAACCGGCGGCCATGGCAGTTTTGGCCACTGCAGGGTTCGGATCACCGTGAATCGTCGACCACCGGCGTGGGTCTTTGCGATGGCGGCCGTCCCGGCGCTGCTTTTGGGCGTGCCGCTCTGTGCACTGATGTGGCGTCTCCCTTGGAGCAATCTTGGGGCAGCGTTGAGCAGTGATGCAGCCACATCGGCCCTCGTACTGTCGCTCGTCACCTCGTTGATCGCTACAGCCCTCTGCGTCGTTTTCGGTCTGCCTCTCGCGTGGGCGCTCGCGTCGGGCACAGGGACCACGACGCGGGTCGTGCGGGCACTGTGTCTGCTTCCAATAGTGCTGCCGCCTGTCGTCGGTGGCGTGGCGTTGCTGCTTGCGTTCGGTCGTCAGGGCATCGTCGGTCAATGGCTGGCTGATGTCGGGGTGCAGTTGCCGTTCACGACCGCTGGTGTTGTGCTGGCGCAGACCTTCGTTGCCCTTCCGTTCTTTGTGTTATCGGTTGAGGCAGCACTCCGTCAACTCGATGTCGAGTACGCCGACGTCGCGATCGTCCATGGCGCAAGCCCGTTCCGGGCATTCGTCGCAGTAACGCTGCCGTCGGTCGGACCAGCAGTACTGGCCGGCGCCGTGCTGGCATGGGCGAGGGCGCTCGGCGAGTTTGGCGCCACAGTCACCTTTGCTGGCAGCCTGGAGGGTCGCACGCAAACACTGCCACTTGCGGTGTACGACCTCCTTGAACGTGACCCGGCCGATGCAGTGGTGCTGAGCGCTGTGCTGGTGGTTGTCGCGGTTTCCGTCCTCGTTGGCCTACGCGACCGTTGGTTCGGTGTCTTCCGTTCGGACGCCACGACATGACAACCCGCGTCCGCTTCGATCGCGGTGATCTGACTCTCGACGTCGTGCTGCCGGACGCGCCGATCGTTGCGCTCACGGGCCCGAACGGAGTCGGGAAGTCGACTCTGCTGCGCTGTCTGGCTGGGCTCGAACCTACGAGCTCAGTCTTACGCCTCGGCCCCCTGTCAGAGAGTGTTGGCTATCTTCCGCAACGCACCTCGCTGTTCCCTGCCATGTCGCTTCGCGACAACGTCGCCTCGTCGCTGCGCTTCAGCGGAGTTGCCCGAGCCGAGTCTCGTCAACGCGCTGAAGCGCTGCTGGCCGAGTTTGAAATCGGTGACCTCGCACGTCGCCGCCCGCACGAAGTGTCCGGGGGTCAACGCCAGCGTGCGGGTCTGGCGCGAGCAATGGCCGCTATTCCTGATCTGCTGCTGCTCGACGAGCCGTTCGTCGCGATTGATGTGGCGGCTCGGCGTTCGATGCGAACGCGACTCGTGCAGCACCTCGCTGCGTCTGGATCAAGTTGTGTTTTCGCCACGCACGACGACGCTGATGTCGAAGCGATGGGAGCAGTCCGAGTCGAACTGGCCTGAATCAGGAAACTCGACTCGAACGCATCGCTGCTGACGTTCGCGACCACCGCGAGGACGAAACCTACGTTGCAG